>DASRGK010000109.1:0-67880 GCA_035651055.1 Bauldia sp. | reverse complement strand
TGCCGGCGGGGTGAAATCCTTGTTCCCATTTCCGCCACGGTTCGGTGCGACCCCGCCTGCGGTTTCGGTGGGGCGCACGGCAATGAATGGCGGATTGCGGGTCCTTACAATCGGCATTGCCGGCCTGCTCCTCGCGGCCTGCTCGCAGACCTTCGGCCGTGGCGCGCTCGGCTCGGTTTCGGGCGGCGTGGCGGGGACCACGATCGCGCGTGAGCTCGACTCGGGCAGCCTGCGTGCCGCCCGCGAGGCGGAGTACCGCGCGCTCGAATTCGGCAAGGCCGGAGTGCCGATCGCCTGGTCGAAGGGCAAGGCGCATGGCGAGGTGACGCCCGGCGCCGGTTACCGCATCAACGCCTACGATTGCCGCGACTATACCCACACGATCACCATCGACGGCGGCGCTCCGCAGGCCGCAAGAGGCACCGCCTGCCGCCAGGCGAACGGCACCTGGCAGCCGGTCTCGTGACCGGCGGATTTGCCTTTCCCGGCATCGCGACACTATGTCTGCAGCGCCCATGAGCCAGCCGGACTAACCCTCTCTCGATGTTGCAATGGATCGCCATGGCGGTGCTGGCAGCGGCGGCCTCGCTGTCGGTGCTCGTCCCGCTTTACCGCGGGCGGCGCGCGGCGGCGCAGGAGGGCGAGCCCGGCGAGGTCGCCATCTACAAGGACCAGATCGCCGAGATCGACCGCGACCTCGCGCGCGGCCTGATCGATGCCGGCGAAGCCGGCGCGGCGCGGACCGAGATCGCCCGCCGGCTGCTCAAGGCCGATGCCGCCGCCAGCGCGCCTGCGGCGAGGGCGCAGCCGGCGAGCTTCCGCCGGATCGCCGCCGTCGCCGCCCTCGCGATGCCGCTCCTTGCCCTCGCGTTCTATCTGGCGCTCGGCTCCCCCCAGCTTCCCGATCAGCCGCTTGCCGCCAGACTGGCCGCGCCGCCCGAGGCCTCCGACCTTGCGGCGCTCATCGCCCGGGTCGAGGCGCACCTCGCCGCCGCGCCTGATGACGGTCGGGGCTGGGACGTGATCGCCCCGGTCTATGTGCGGAGCGGCCGCTACGCCGACGGCGAACGCGCCTACCGCAACGCCATCCGCATTCTCGGCCCGACCGCCGAGCGCGAAAGCGGCGTCGGCGATGCGCTGGTGCGCCAGAACCGAGGGGTCGTCACCGAGGATGCGCGGGCGGCGTTCGCGCGCGCCAACGCCCTCGACCCGGCCGCGCCGAAGCCGCGGTTCTTCCTCGCGCTCGCGCTCACGCAGGAGGGGAGGACGGGGGAGGCGGCGGCGGCCTGGAAGGCGCTCCTCGACGGTGCGCCGGCCGATGCGCCCTGGGTGCCGGCGGCGAAGGAAATGCTTGCGCGTCTCGAACCGGGCACGCCGGGCGGACCGTCGCCCGCGCAGGTCGAGGATGCCGCCAGGCTCACGCCCGACCAGCAGCGCACGATGATCGAAGGCATGGTCGCGGAACTCGCGGCGCGGCTCGAATCATCGCCCGGCGATGCAGACGGGTGGGCGCGCCTGGTCCGCTCCTATATGGTCCTCGGGCGGAAGGACGAGGCTGGCGCGGCGCTCGCCAGGGCGCGCGCCGCGCTCTCCGGCGACGCGGCCAAGCTTGCGCCGGTCGAAGCCGAGGCGCGCTCGGCCGGGCTGATCGAATGAGCGGGAAGGGGCGATGACCCGGAAGCAGCGGCGCCTGACGCTGATCGGGCTCGCAGGCGTTGTCCTCGCCGCGGCGGCGGGGCTCGCGCTCTATGGGTTGAGCGACCGCATCACCTTCTTCAGCACGCCGAGCGAGATCGCGGCCAAAGGCGTCGCTGCCGGCACGCGGGTCCGCCTCGGCGGCCTGGTCAAGGACGGCAGCGTCGTCAAGGGTGACGGGGGCAGGGTGCGCTTCGTCGTCACCGACGGCAATGCTTCCGTGCCGGTCGCCTATACCGGCATCCTGCCCGACCTCTTCCGCGAGGGCTCGGGCGTGGTCGCCGAGGGCGTCATCGGCGCCGACCGCTCGCTTGCCGCCGACACGGTGCTTGCCAAGCACGACGAGCGCTACATGCCGAAGGAAGTGGTCGACGCGCTGAAGGCGCAGGGGCGCTGGCAGGAAGACGCGACGGCGGCGAAGTAGGGATTGAGTTTCAACCCGCGCCCGAAAAATGTGGTCTTATGGCTTTACGGAATGGCAGAGAGATCCACGATCGACACGCGGTCTTCACGCGCGATTCCGATTTCGCGGTCTGCCGCAAGCACGGGCGCACGCCGCTTAGTCTGGTCATGCCCGGATAAAACTGAATGATCGCCGAGCTCGGCCACTTCGCCCTGATCCTCGCGCTGGCGCTGGCGCTCCTCCAATCGTCGGTTCCCTTTGTCGGCGCCTGGCGGAACGATGGGCGTCTGACGGCGGTCGCGGGCCCGGTGGCGCTGACCCAGTTCCTCTTCGTCGGGCTGGCATTTGCCGCGCTCGTCCACGCGCACATGGTTTCGGATTTCTCGCTCCTCAACGTCGTCGAGAACTCGCATTCGCAGAAGCCGCTCCTCTACAAGATCACCGGCGTCTGGGGGAACCACGAGGGCTCGATGCTCCTCTGGGTGCTCATCCTGGCGCTCTTCGGCGCGCTGGTCGCCGCGTTCGGGCGGAACCTCCCGGAGCGGCTGAAGGCGCTGGTCCTCTCCGTGCAGGGCTGGATCGCGGCGGCGTTTCTCCTCTTCATCCTCGTCACCTCCAATCCGTTCCTGCGGCTCGACCCGGCGCCGGCCGAGGGCAACGACCTCAACCCGGTGCTGCAGGACATCGGGCTCGCCATCCATCCGCCGCTTCTCTACCTCGGCTATGTCGGCTGCTCGATCTCGTTCGCCTTCGCGGTGGCGGCGCTGATCGAGGGGCGAATCGATGCCGCCTGGGCGCGCTGGGTGCGGCCGTGGACGCTGACCGCCTGGATCTTTCTCACGCTCGGCATCGCGATGGGCTCATACTGGGCCTACTACGAGCTCGGCTGGGGCGGCTTCTGGTTCTGGGACCCGGTCGAGAATGCGTCACTGATGCCGTGGCTGGCGGTGACCGCGCTCCTCCACTCGGCGGTGGTGATGGAAAAGCGCGACGCGCTGAAAATCTGGACATTGCTCCTCGCCATCCTCGCCTTCTCGCTGTCCCTGATCGGCACCTTCCTGGTGCGCTCGGGCGTGCTCACCTCGGTCCATGCTTTCGCCACCGACCCGACGCGCGGCGTCTTCATCCTCGGCATTCTGGTCCTCTTCATCGGCGGGGCGCTCACCCTCTTCGCGCTCCGCGCCGGCGGGCTGGCGCCGGGCGGCATCTTCGCGCCGATCAGCCGGGAAGGGGCGCTCGTCCTCAACAACCTGTTCCTAACCGCGGCGGCGGCGACGGTCATCGTCGGCACGCTCTATCCGCTCGTCCTCGAGGCGCTTACCGGCGAGCGCATCTCGGTCGGGCCGCCCTTCTTCAACCTGACCTTCGGCCCGCTGGTCGTGCCGCTCCTCGTCCTGGTGCCCTTCGGGCCGATGCTCGCGTGGAAGCGGGGCGACGTTCTGGCGGCGGCGCAGCGCCTGTTCGCGGCCTTCGCCGTGGCCTTGGCGGCCGCGGTGCTCGCCGCGATGATGTCGGGCGGTACGAACGGGCTGGCGCTCCTCGGCGTGGCGCTGGGCGTCTGGCTGATTGCCGGCGCGCTCGTCGAGATCGCGACGCGCGTGCGCCTGTTCGGCGTGCCGCCCGGCGACAGCCTCCGCCGTCTTGTCGGACTGCCGCGCTCGGCGATCGGTACGGCGATCGCGCATTTCGGCCTCGGCCTGTCGGTGCTCGGCATCGTGGTGGCGAGCGCCTGGTCGACCGAGACGATCCTGACGATGCGGCCGGGCGAGGGAACGCCGGTGTCGGGCTATACCGTGACGCTCGACGGCTATCGCGCGGCGAACGGCTCGGTTTCCACGATCCCGCTCCTCCTCAACGGGCCGAACTACCAGGAGACCGTCGCGCACTTCTCGGTGCGGAGCGGCGGCACGCTCGCGGCGGCGATGGAGCCGTCGAAGCGGGCCTTCGCGGCGCGTGAAACGGTAACCACCGAGTCGGCGATCGCGACCTTCTGGCCCTCGCAGCTCTACATTTCGCTGGGCGACATCGCCGCGGATGGCGCGGCGACGGTGCGCATCTACTGGAAGCCGGCGGTGACGCTGATCTGGCTCGGCGCTGTCGTCATGGCGCTCGGCGGGGCGTTTTCGCTGAGCGACCGGCGGCTGCGGATCGGCGCGCCGAGGCCAGCGCGGCCGGGCATCCTGCCGGCTCCGGCGGAGTAGGGGCGGTGCGCCACTTCCTCGCCGGGCTGATCTTCGGCATCGTCCTCGTCACGCTGCCATCGCTGGCGGTTACCCCGGACGAGATGCTGAAGGACCCGGCGCTCGAAATGCGGGCGCGGGAGCTTTCCGCCGGGCTCCGCTGCCTCGTCTGCCAGAACCAGTCGATCGACGATTCGGATGCGCCGCTGGCGCACGACATCCGCGTGCTGTTGCGTGAGCGGCTGAGCGCCGGCGACAGCGACAGGCAGGTGATCGATTTTCTGGTCTCGCGCTACGGCGAGTTCATCCTCCTGAAGCCGCCGTTTGCCTGGAACACGGTGCTGCTCTGGGGGACGCCGGTGATCGTGCTGCTGGCGGGCGCGGCCGCCCTGGCCGTGATACTCCGGCGGCGGCGGAGTGCACCCGCTGCCGCCCTCGCGCTCAGCCCCGAGGAAGAAGCCCGCCTCAGCGGCCTCCTCGACGGCAGGGGCGGCGAAAACCCGCCTTCCCGGCCGGCCTAAGCCGCTCCAGACATTACGCAAATTTAACCTCGGCGACAGTGGTCCGTAACCTCGGCCGAACCATATTGCTGGCGGTCGCACGACACCCGCTGGATGAGGGGGTCGTGCCGGATAAGCGGCAACGGAGATTCCAACCCATGAACGATCTGCACAATTCAAACGGAAGCCCGATGAAGAGCCTGCGTCAGCGCGTGCTCCTCGGCACCGCCGTTGCCCTCTTCCTTGGCGGCGCATTCGTTGCCGGCAACGCCGTCGGCCCGACGGCGAGCCCGGCCTATGCCGATGCGGTCAAGGTGGAGGGTGTTCAGCCCCTCTCCTTCGCCGACGTCGTCGACAAGGTCCGTCCCGCGGTCGTCAGCGTCCGCGTCAAGTCGATGACGACGGCCGACGACGTGGTCGGCGGCGACGAGGACATGCCCTTCTTCGACATGCCTCCCGGCTCGCCGATGGAGCGCTTCTTCAAGCAGTTCCGCCAGGGTCCCGGCGGCATGACGCCGAAGGCGCGCCCGTCGATGGCGCTCGGCTCCGGTTTCTTCATTTCCGATGACGGCTACGTGGTGACCAACAACCACGTCATCGACAAGGGCCAGACGATGACCGTCATTACCGATGACGGCACCGAGTACACCGCCAAGGTGGTCGGCAAGGACGACAAGACCGATCTCGCCCTTCTCAAGGTCGACGGCGGCGACAAGAAGTTCACCTACGTGAAGTTCGCCGAGGGCGACATCCGCGTCGGCGACTGGGTGGTCGCGGTCGGCAATCCATTCGGTCTCGGCGGCACGGTGACCGCCGGCATCGTCTCGGCCCGCGGCCGCGAGATCGGCGCCGGTCCCTATGACGACTTCATCCAGATCGACGCGGCCGTGAACCGCGGCAATTCCGGCGGCCCGACCTTCAACCTCAAGGGCGAGGTGATCGGCGTCAACACGGCGATCTTCTCGCCGTCGGGCGGCAATGTCGGCATCGCCTTCGACATTCCGGCCTCGACCGCCGAGCGGATCATCGGCGACCTCAAGGATCACGGCAAGGTGGTTCGCGGCTGGCTGGGCGTCCAGATCCAGCCGGTGACCGCCGAGATCGCCGACAGCCTCAAGCTGAAGGACACCAAGGGCGCGCTCGTCTCCGAGCCGCAGGACGGCAGCCCAGCCGCCAAGGCCGGCTTCAAGGCCGGTGACACGATCACGGCGGTGAACGGCAAGGCGGTGAAGGACCCGCGCGAACTGGCGAGCCTGATCGCCGGCATGGCGCCGGGGAGCAAGGTCACCGTCACCTACATCCGCGACGGCGTCAGCAAGGACGTCGAGGTCACGCTCGGCACGCTTCCGGCCGAGAAGACCGCGGCGGCCGACACCGAGACCAGCCCGGCCAAGCCGGCCTCGCTGGAGGATTTCGGCCTCGCCATCGGTCCGGCCCCGGACGGCAGCGAAGGCGTCGCGATCACCGACGTCGACCCGAACGGCCAGGCCGCCGAGCGCGGCCTCCAGCCGGGCGACGTGATCGTCGCGGTCGGCGACGCCGCGGTGAAGGCGCCGGCGGACGTCGAGAAGAAGATCGCTTCGGCCAAGGCCGACGGCCTCAAGGCCGTGCTGCTTCGGGTGAAGTCGGGCGACAATACGCGCTTCGTCGCGCTGTCGTTCGCACGCACCTAACCCAGCGACGGAGGTGGCAGCTCTCGATCGTCGCCCCGAGGCTGCCACCTTACGCAGACGGCAGGCCGGCCCCCGGCCTGCCGCTCTCTTTTTCCGGAGCATTGCTGCTCCCCCCGGCTCATACCATATGATCTCGCCATGCGGATTCTGGTTATCGAGGACGACCGGGAAGCTGCCGCCTACCTGCTGAAGGCGCTGCGCGAAGCGGGACACGTTCCCGACCATGCCGGGGACGGCGAGGCCGGCGCGGCGATGGCGGAAGAAGGCAGGTACGACGTGATCGTCGTCGACCGCATGCTGCCCAAGCGCGACGGGCTGTCGATCATCGAGGACCTCAGAAAGCGCGGCGACATGACCCCGACGCTGGTCCTCTCGGCCCTCGGCCAGGTCGATGATCGCGTGACCGGACTGCGCGCCGGCGGCGACGATTACCTTGCCAAGCCCTATGCCTTCTCCGAACTGCTCGCCCGCGTCGAGGCGCTGGCGCGCCGGCGGAAACCGGGCGAGGTCGAGACGGTCTATCGGATCGGTGACCTCGAAATGGACCGCCTCAGCCATACCGTCTCGCGCGCCGGCCAGCCCGTGCCGTTGCAGCCCCGCGAGTTCCGCCTGCTCGAGTACCTGATGAAGCATGCCGGGCAGGTGGTCACCCGGACGATGCTCCTCGAGAACGTCTGGGACTACCATTTCGACCCGCAGACCAACGTCATCGACGTCCACATTTCCCGGCTGCGTGCCAAGATCGACAAGGGCTTCGGCGAACCGCTGCTCCATACCATCCGCGGGGCCGGGTACATGATCCGTGACGGCGCTCGGTAGGGTCGTCCGCACCACGGCCTTCAAGCTCTCCGCGATCTATTTCGCGGTCTTCTCGGCATTCGCCGTCGCCTTCGTCCTCTACATTTCCTACAGCACCAACTCGCTCCTGACCCAGCAGGTGGAGAGCACCATTGCCGCCGAGGTGATGGGCCTTGCCGAGCAGGGGCGATCGGGGGGGCTGCCCGCGATTTTCGAGGTCGTCGAGCAGCGCAGCCGGCAGCCGGGCGCGAGCCTCTACCTCATCACCGACGTGAGCGGACGCATTCTCGCCGGCAACGTCTCGCGCGTGCCGGCGGCGCTTCTGGAACGCTCCGGCATGGGGCCGGTGACGGTGCCCTACCAGCGCAGCGCCGAGGAGGGCCAGCGCATGGCGATGGTCCAGGTGCTCCGCCTGCCGGGCGGCTTCCGCATGCTGGTCGGACGCGACCTCGGCGAGCACGAACAGTTCCGCGCCATCGTCACCCGCGCGCTCGGCTGGGCGGTGGCGCTGATGATCGGGCTGGCGCTCGTCAGCTGGTTCTTCGTCAGCCGGCGGGTTCTGAAGCGGATCGATTCGGTCTCGGCGACGACGCGCCGGATCATGGCCGGCGACCTCAGCGGGCGGCTGGAAGTGACCGGCACCGGCGACGAATTCGACCGTCTCGCCGAGAGCCTCAACGCGATGCTGGAACGCATCGAGGCGCTGCTGCACGGCCTCAAGGACGTTTCCGACAACATCGCGCATGACCTGAAGACGCCGCTCACCCGGCTCCGCAACCGTCTGGAAGCGGCGCTCGCCGGGCCGGAAGATACGGCTTCCTACAGGGCCACGGTCGAGGCGACGATCGAGGAATCGGATCGCCTCATCCAGATCTTCAACGCCCTCCTGATGATCGCCCGGATCGAGGCGGGGCTGCCCGACACGGCCATGGTCGAGGTCGAGGCGGGTGCGATCCTGCGCGACGTGGCCGAACTCTACGAGCCATTGGCGGAGGAGAAAGGCATCAGGCTGACCGTCCGGTCTCCCGAGACGATCAGGCTCAAGGGAAACCGCGAACTGCTCGGTCAGGCGGTCGCCAACCTCGTCGACAACGCCATCAAGCATGCGCGGGCAGGCGCCGTGGAGACACGTCCGGTCGAGGTGACGGTGTCGGCGGCGCGCGAAGGCAGCAATGTCGCGCTCCGCGTAGCCGACAATGGTTGCGGCATCCCGGCGGGAGATCGCGAGCGGGTCCTGCAGCGCTTCGTCCGCCTCGAGAAGAGCCGTTCGGCGCCGGGGAGCGGCCTCGGCCTCAGCCTCGTCGCCGCGGTGGTCCGGCTGCATCACGGCACGATCGAACTCGGCGATGCCGGACCCGGCCTGACGGTGACGATCCGCCTGCCGGCGGGCTGACTATGAGTCCGCAGGGACTGCGGCGAGCCGAAGCCCCAGCGCCTTAAGCACTTTCACAATCGTGACCAGTTCCGGGTGCCCGTCCGCGCTGAGGGAGCGATAGAGCGCCTCGCGCGACAGACCCGCCTCCCTGGCAATGCGGCTCATGCCGCTGGCTCGCGCAATATCCCCGAGCGCTGCGGCGATGAGCTTCGGGTCACCGTCCTCCATGGCCGCTTCCAGATAGGCTGATATCGCCCCCGGCGTTTCCAGGTAGTCGGCGGGATCAAAAGGTTGGGTTGTACGGCGCATCAGGCTATTCCTCGATTTCACTCAGGAGGATCCGCGCGCGCTCGATGTCCCGCGCCTGGGTTCTCTTGTCTCCACCGCAGAGCAACACGATCAACACCCGGCCGCGTTCGGCGAAATAGACCCGATATCCGGGACCGTAGTCGATACGGAGTTCGCGAATACCGCCGCCAACTGACTTTGCGTCTCCAGCGTTGCCAAGCGATAATCTGCGAATTCGGATCGCGATGCGCGCTTTGGCATTCTCGTCCCGCAAGTCCGTCAGCCAGCGGGAGAAGACCAGCGTTTGGCGAACCTCTATCACGTTCTGTAGCTTATAAGCTACACATAGATAGGGCAATGATTTTTGATCGCCAATCGCAGCTTGCGTTCAAAGGAAAGCTTGGCCAGCCGGATCGTTCCACGCCTGAAGCCGGCGAGGGCCGCGCGGGTGAAGGCACGGCTGGCGGAACTCGCCGAGGCTTTTGCCGGGGCAGGTGAGGGACCGGCGCTGGCTGCGCTCCTGAGGCGCCACGCGGAGCTTGGCCCATTTCTCGGCAGCGCGCTCGAATATTCCCCGTTCCTCCACGGGCTCTGCCTCGAAGACCCCCGGCGCCTGCTCGCGCTCCTTGATGCCGAGCCGGGGGCGCGCCTGAAGCAACTCGTCAGGGCGACGGCGCGGGCCTGGCGGAAGACGAGCGAGGAGATGCTGGCGGCGAGGTTGCGCCGCGGCCGGGCCGAGGCGGCGCTCCTCGCCGCGCTTGCCGACCTCGGCGGGGTCTGGGACGTGGTGCGGGTCACCGAGGCGCTGACCGCCTTTGCCGACGCTGCCGTCGGCGCGGCGGTGCGCCGGCTCCTGTCCGAGGCGGCCGAGGCCGGCGAGATCGAAGTCGCCGATCCGGCCGCGCCGGACGTCGGCTCGGGCTGGATATTGCTCGCCATGGGCAAGTTCGGCGCCGGCGAACTCAACTATTCGAGCGACATCGACCTGATCGTCCTCTACGAGCCCGCGAAGGTCCGGCTGCGGGCAGGCGAGGAACCGTCGCGTTTCTTCGTCAAGCTGACAAGGCGGCTCGTCCGCCTCCTCAACGAGCGCACCGCCGACGGGTACGTCTTCCGCGTCGACCTAAGGCTCCGCCCCGACCCCGGCGCGACCAACATCGCAATTTCGACGGACGCGGCGCTGCAATATTACGAGAGCCAGGGGCAGAACTGGGAGCGCGCGGCGCTCATCAAGGCGCGTGCCGTGGCCGGCGATATCGCCGCCGGCGAGGCGTTCCTCGCCGAGCTCACGCCCTACATCTGGCGGAAGTATCTCGATTATGCCGCGATTGCCGACATCCACTCGATCAAGCGCCAGATCCACGACCATCGCGGCCACGAGGAGGTCGCGGTCGCCGGGCACAACATCAAGCTGGGGCGCGGCGGCATCCGCGAGATCGAGTTCTTCGTCCAGACCCAGCAGCTGATCGCCGGCGGCCGCAATCAGGAACTCCGCGGCCGGCAGACGCTCGCCATGCTGGCCAGGCTTGCCGCGACGGGATGGATCGACGCCGGGACCGCCGAGGAACTCGCCGCCGCCTATCGCCGGCTCCGTGAAGTCGAGCATTGCCTGCAGATGATCGCCGACGAGCAGACCCACACCCTGCCCGAGGAGGACGGCAAGCTCGCCGTCGTCGCGGCGCTCGCCGGCTATCGCGGCACGGCCGCCTTCGACAGAGAGCTCCGCCGAACCTTGACGCGCGTCCGCGACCGCTACTCGGCGCTCTTCGAGAAGGCGCCGGCGCTCGGCGCAAGCGGCGGACGGCTGGTGTTCACCGGCGACGCCGACGACGAGGAGACGCTGACCACGCTGTCGCGCCTCGGCTACAGCGACCCGAAGCATGTGACGGCGGCGATCCGCGGCTGGCACTTCGGGCGCTATCCCGCGATGCGCTCGGCGACCGCGCGCGAGCGGCTGACCGAGATCACGCCGGCGCTCCTCGAGGCCCTGGCGCGCACCGACAATGCCGACGTGGCTTTCGCCGCCTTCGATCGCTTCCTCGGCAGGCTGCCGGCGGGCGTGCAGGTCTTCTCGCTGCTCTCCTCCAACCGCGGCCTTCTCGATCTGATCGCGCTGGTGATGGGCACCGCGCCGCGGCTTGCCGAGACGATCGCCATGCGCCCCTACGTGCTCGATACGGTGCTGGAGCCGGCCTTCTTCGGCCGCCTGCCCGACCGGGCGAAGCTGGCCAAGCGCCTTTCCGCCTCGCTCGCCGAGGCGGATTCCTACGAGGACGTCCTCAACCGGGCTCGCTCCTTCGGGCAGGAGCAGCGGTTCCTGATCGGCGTCCGCGTCCTCGCCGGCTCGCTCGGCGCCCGCCAAGCGGGCTACGCCTTCGCCGACCTCGCCGACGTGCTGGTCGCTGCGCTGTTCGATGCCGCGCGGCGCGAGTTCGAGGCGGCGCACGGCACGCTGAAAGGCGGCAAGGCGGTGGTGCTGGCGCTGGGCAAGCTCGGCGGCCGCGAGATGACCGCGGCCTCCGACCTCGACCTGATCCTGCTCTACGACTTCGACGAAACTGCCGGGACGTCGAACGGTGCGCGCCCGCTTGCCGGCGGCCTCTACTATGCGCGGTTCACCCAGCGCATCCTCGCGGCCCTCTCGGCGCCGACCTCGGAAGGGTCGCTCTTCGAGGTCGATTTCCGCCTGCGCCCGTCCGGCAATGCCGGCCCGCTCGCCACCCATATCGACGCCTTCGCCGAGTATCAGGCGAGGAGCGCCTGGACCTGGGAGCACATGGCGCTGACCCGTGCCCGCGCCGTTGCCGGCGACGCGGCGCTGGCGGCGCGTGCGCAGAAGATCATCGGGGCCGCGCTCAGGCGGAAACGCGATCCCGAGACGCTCCGGCGCGACATACTCGACATGCGCGCCATGATCCACGAGGCAAAGGGCGGCGAGGGCGCCTGGGACCTCAAGGCGACGCCGGGCGGTCTGGTCGACATCGAGTTCGTCGCCCAATGGCTGCAATTGCAGCATGCCGCCGCCCGCCCGGAAGTCCTCTCCGCCGAGACGGATGTCGCGCTCGCCGCCGCGGCGAAAGCGAAGCTGCTGCCGGCCGGCGAGGCCGATATACTCCTGGCGGCGCTTCGCCTCTACCAGGCCGAAACGCAGATCCTGCGGCTGAGCAGCGCCGGCCTGTTCAAGCCGGAGGCGGCGCCGCGGGGCCTGCTCGCACTTCTGGCGCGGGCAGCGGAACTGCCCGATTTCGCCACGCTCGACCGGCACTTGCGCGAGACCGAAGCGGCCGTCCGCGACGCCTTCGAGCGGCTGATGGGCAAGGTTCCGGATTCGCCGCCGGGCAGGCCCCAGCGGTAAACTCGGGGGGAAGAGCGATTCCTTCCGTCTAGGGGAGTGCCCGCCATGGGACGCCTGCTTCTCTCCGCCATCGTTGCGCTGGCTGGAGGCCCGGCCTTTGCCGGCGAGCTCACCTGGCATTTCTACAAGGACGATCCGAACGCCGGCGCGCTTGCCGTTGTCGACTCGGACGAGATCGAAAGCCCCGAGCCGCATTATCCCTTCCTGCTCAGCTGCTCCGCCGACCAGGAATGGTCGATGTACGTCTCCGACATCGACCACAAGGAGCTGGGCGAGACGATCGCCCGCGGTGATCAGCCGACCTTCGCCATCGCGGCGACGACCGCCGGCAAGGAGGAAAAGAGCGGCGAGTTCTTCCCCGAGATCGCCTTCGGCCAGATGGAGGGCGTCTGGGAATATTCGAGCATCTGGGACCTTGGTCTGCTCGACCACCTCGCCGGCGCCGACTCGATCGCGATCAGGGGCACCGGCATTTCGGTCGCCCTGCCGGTAAAGGAAATGAAGGCCTCGATTGCCGCCTTCAAGGATTTCTGCGGCGCGGTCGGCGCCGGCGACGGGGAGGGCCCGGACGCCAGCCCCGACGACGGATCGGACACGCCCTGAGGCCGGAACCTAGGCGGAGAGGCGCTCCGCCTGAGCCTCGGGCAGGGGGCGGGCGACCGGCAGGCGCACCGAGACGATGGTGCCGCGGCCCTCGCGCGAACGGATGCGCATCGCCCCGCCGTGCAGGTCGACCAGCGACGAGGTGATCGCCAGGCCGAGGCCCGAACCGCGGTGGCTCTTGGTGAACTGGTTGCCGACCTGCTCGAACGGCCGCCCGAGTTTCCTCAGCGCCTCCTTCGGAATGCCGATGCCGGTATCCTCGACCGAGAAGGTGACCGCCGTCGCCGTGCTGCGGGCGCGCACGGTGATGTGCCCGCCGGGCGGCGTGAACTTCACGGCGTTGGAGAGGAGGTTGAGCATGATCTGCTTCAGCGCCCGCCGGTCGCCGCGGAGCCGGAGGTTCTTGCCGACCTCGGAGACGACGGCGATCTGCTGCGCCTCGGCCTGAGTCGAGACGATCCGCATCGATTCGTCGACGAGGTCGTCGAGGACGAGGTCCTCAAGGTCGAGCGACATGCGGCCGGCCTCGATCCGCGACATGTCGAGGATGTCGTTGATGACGCCGAGCAGGTAGCTGCCGCTGTCGTGGATGTCCTTGGAATATTCGAGGTATTTCGGCGAGCCGAGCTGGCCGAACATGCCGGACTGCATGATTTCCGAGAAGCCGATGATGGCGTTGAGCGGCGTGCGCAGCTCGTGGCTGATATTGGCGAGGAACTCCGACTTGGTCCGGTTGGCGTCCTCGGCGCGGTCCTTCTCCTCGGCGTATTTCTCGGCGAGCTCGACCATCTGCTGCGCCTGCAGTTCCAGTTTCTGGCGCGACTGGCGGAGGTCGGCGATGGTGGCCATCAGCCGGCGCTCGCCGTCGATCAGCTTGCCCTCGTGGCGCTTCAGCTGGGTGATGTCGGTGCCGACCGAGACGAAGCCGCCGTCCTTGGTCCGGCGCTCGTTGATCTGCAGCCAGCGCCCGTCCTCGAGCTGCAGTTCGAAGCTGCGGGCGCCTTCCTCGGGCCGGCCCTCGCTCACCACCTGCGAACGGACGAGCGGCTTGCGGCCGGCGGCGATCACTTCGGCGTAAGGCGTGCCGGGAACGAGGGCCGAGTCCGGCATGCCGTGCAGCTGCTGGTATTTCGAGTTGCACATGACGAGGCGGTTTTCGGCATCCCACAGGACGAACGCCTCGGAGATCGTCTCGATCGCGTCGCGGAGGCGGATGTCGGCCGTCTTCGAGCGCTCGACAAGGCCGATCTGCTCGGTCACGTCGACGGCGATGCCGATGAGGTGCGGCTCGCCGCTCTGCCGGTCGACCAGCTCGGCGCGGGCACGCAGCCAAACCCAGCGCCCGTCGCTGTGGCGCATGCGGAACATGCGATCGACGGTCGCCTCGCCGGCCTCGTAGAGCGATTCGGCAAGCGCCAGCAGGTCGCCGTCGTCCGGGTGCATCAGGCGGCTGACCTCGCCGAAGCCGATCAGCGCATCGCGCGCCTCCAGCCCGACCAGCTCGAACATCGAGCGCGACCAGAACATGCGGCCGCTGGACAGGTCCCAGTCCCAGAGGCCGCAGCGGCCGCGCATCAGCGCGGTCTCGAAGCGCTCCTGCGTCTCCCCGTAGATGCGGTCCGCCTCGGCGGCGCGGCTCGCCTGGGCGAAATAGGCGTAGAGGATGACGAGGAGGATGGCGCTGGTGCCGATGAAGATGGCGACGTTCAGCGAAACGTCGGCGCGCCAGTCGTCGTAGACGTTCTCCATCGGCTGAACGACGGCGACCGAACTGCCGTCGGCGAGGAAGCGGAGCGTGGCGAGCGCATTGCTCTGGTCGGCGAGCGGGATTTCGAGGACGCCGGCGCGGGCGCCGAAGGTGGTGAGCGGCTGGCCTTCGCCGATGATCCGGGTGAGGGCGAGACCCTCCTGCTCGGGCGCCCGCGGCGCCGTGGCGACGATCGTGCCGTTGCGGTCGGTGAGGTAGATGTGCCGGCCCTTGCCGGTGGCGGCGGGCGGCAGCGCCTCGCCGAGCGCTGCGCTGAGGTCGTCGAGCGAGACGGTGGCGGCCGAGCGCTGGCTGCGGCTCTGGTCGATGGCGTTGGCGAGCACTGTCGCCATCATCCCGAGGGCTTCGCGCGCCTCGTATTCGCGCTCGCTGCGCAATTGGGAAAGCTCGACGAAACGGGCGAGCCCGACGAGCAGGAGGAAGATGACGATCAGAACCGGAATGAGCTTGCGCAGGAAGGGTTCGGCGGCAAGCAGGCGCTGATAGGCGGGCTGGGCGAGGAGGCGGGCGTGACCGGAGACGATGGCGCGGCGCGCGAAGCTCATCCCGGCAAACGGCAAACGCCTGGCGATCGACGGACGAACCGTCTCCGCTCGCTCCATGCGAGGCCCTCAAGCTGTTGATTTTCAGGAACGCCCGGGAGACGCCACGCCCGAATCAGTTTCATTTGAATCGAGGCGACTCGCCTTGGCAAGAGTCTGCGGAATTAAAACCGCATCGTGGCGGGACGGCCCGAGTCAAAATTGCCACGCGCCGGCGGAAATGCGCCTCAGGCGAGGGTGCGTGTGACGATGTCGGCGACGTCGGGCGAAAGGTCGGGAGCGGCAGCAATCCGGCGGAGCGCCTTTTCCGCGAGGGTCCGGCGCTTCTCTTCCAGCGCGCGCCAGGAGCGGAAGCTGACCAGGAGCCGCGCCGCGGTTTGGGGGTTGCGCCGGTCGAGATCGAGCGCATAGCCCGCCAGGAAATCGTAGCCGGCGCCGTCGGCGCGGTTGAACTGGGTCTGGTTGCCGCTCGCGAACGAGCCGACCAGCGCCCGGATGCGGTTAGGGTTGTTGGCCGCGAAGGAGGGGGCAGCGAGGAGGGCGCGCACCCGGTCCAGCGTGTCGGGCGCGGGCGCCATTGCCTGCAGGGCGAGCCACTTGTCGAGGACGAGCTGGTCGTCGCGGTAGCGGTCGTGGAAGGCGGCGAGCGCAGCGTGCCGCTCGGGCAGGTCCGCATGGGTCATGATCGACAGCGCGGCGAGGCGGTCGGTCATGTTGTGCGCGTCGCGGAAGCGCCGGTCGACCATGTCGATCGCAGCCCGGCCGCCGCCGGCGACGAGGAGGTCAAGGGCGGTATTGGCGAGCGCCCGCTCGCCCGCCGAGGCGGCGTCGGGCGAGAAGGCGCGGGCGCTGCCGTAGCGCTCGACGACCGCGGCCAGCAGCCCGCCGATCCGTCGGGCAATCGCGGCCCGGAGCGACTGCCGGGCCCGGAATATGGCGTCGGGATCGACGTTGCGGCCGATCTCGCGGGCAATATCGGCTTCGCTCGGGAGCTGCAGGACCTGGGCGCGGAAGGCCGGTTCCAGCCCCTCGTTGGCGGCGACCTCGCCGAGCGCATCGATGAAGGCACCGTCGGGCGCTGGCGCTTCGCCCTTGCCCGCGGCCGTCGTACCGGCCATCAGGGCGCGGTTCGCCAGCACCTCGGCGGCCTGCCAGCGGTTGAACGGATCGGAATCGGTACGGAGCAGGAAGAGGAGGTCCGCCTCCGAGAGCCCGGCATTGATGCGGACCGGCGCCGAGAAGCCGCGGAAGAGCGACGGCACCGGGCGCGCCGAGACCCCCTCGAAGCGCACCGTCTGGCTCGCTTCGGTCAGGTGGATGACATCGCCCTCGACGCGGGCGCCGCTCGTCCGGGCGAAATCGAGATCGGCGCCGTTCGGCCCGACCAGGCCGAAACGGACCGGAACATGCATCGGCTTCTTCACGGTCTGGCCGGGCGTCGGCGGCAGGTTCTGCGTGAAGGAAAGCGTGTAGGTCTTCGCCAGCTCGTCATAGTCGCCGCGCGCGGTGACCTCGGGCGTCCCGGACTGTTCGTACCAGAGCTTGAACTGGGCGAGGTCGACGCCGGCGGTCTCGGCGAAAGCGGCAAGGAAATCCTCGACGGTTGCCGCCTCGCCGTCATGGCGCCGGAAATAGAGGTCCATGCCCTTCCGGAAGTTCTCGCGGCCGAGAATGGTGGAGAGCATGCGCACGACCTCGGCGCCCTTCTCATAGACGGTCGGCGTGTAGAAGTTGTTGATCTCGCTATAGACTTCCGGCCGGACCGGGTGGGCTAGCGGCCCGGCATCCTCGGGGAACTGCCGCGACTGCAGCGTGCGCACATCGGCGATCCGCTTCACCGGGCGCGATCGCACGTCGGAGGAGAATTCCTGGTCGCGATAGACGGTCAGTCCTTCCTTCAAGCAAAGCTGGAACCAGTCGCGGCAAGTGATTCTGTTGCCGGTCCAATTGTGGAAATATTCGTGCGCGATAACGCCCTCGACATGGGCGAAGTCGCTGTCCGTCGCCGTCTCGCGGTCGGCGAGCACGTACTTGTCGTTGAAGATGTTGAGGCCCTTGTTCTCCATCGCGCCCATGTTGAAGTCCGAGACGGCGACGATCATGAAGACGTCAAGGTCGTATTCCAGCCCGAACGCGGTCTCGTCCCAGCGCATGGAGCGCTTGAGGGCCTCCATCGCGTAGGCGCAGCGGTCCTCCTTGCCGTGCTCGCAGTAGATGCGGAGCTCAACCTCGCGCCCTGACATGGTCGTGAACGTGTCCGCGACGACGCCGAGGTCGCCGGCGACGAGCGCGAAGAGGTAGGAGGGCTTGGGGAACGGGTCGTGCCAGACGGCGAAATGGCGACCCTCGGCGAGGTCGCCCCTGGCGCCGGGATTGCCGTTGGAGAGCAGCACCGGCGCGGCCGATTTCGGCGCCTCGATCCGCGTCGTGTAGACCGAAAGCACGTCCGGCCGGTCGAGGAAATAGGTGATGCGGCGAAAGCCCTCGGCTTCGCACTGCGTGCACCACGTGCCGCCCGAGCGGTAGAGGCCCATCAGCTTGGTGTTGGCGGCCGGGTCGAGTTCGGTGACGATTTCCAGCGTGAACGGGCCGTCGGGCACGTCGCGGACGACCAGCTTCTCCGGCGTCGCGGTCATGCGCTCCGGCGGCACCGGCGCGCCGTCGAGGGCGAGGCGGACCAGCTTCAGCGCATCGCCGGCGAGTTCGAGGAGCCGCTGGCCGGTCTTCGGCCGCATCTTCAGGACCGCCGTGACCAGCGTCTTCTCGGCATGAAGCTGGAAATCGAGCGAGACCGCATCGATGGCAAAGTCCGGCGGGCGGTAATCGGCGAGACGGACGGGCGCGGTTTCGGCTTTCATGCGTGTCGGGTGCTCCGGCGTTGGTGCGGTTGTCTTAGTCGCTTTGCCCGCGCTCTGCCATGCGCGAAGACGGTGGGCTCCCGGCCCGGTTGATGTGCGCCCATCGCCGGCGGGCGGTCGCTCCGGCCGGCAAGCGGGGACTACGGCCAAGAGGCTGGCGGATAAGGTCTATCGGGGCACGGTCCGTCATCGCGTTTCGGCCGGAGTTCAAAGCTGAAACACCGGATTCGGGGCGAAATTGCAATCGCCGAAGCGGCGCGATAATCAATGCGCCGAAGAGGCTGAAGAATGGCGCGCAAGACATTGCTCGATGTGGCCAGGACCGCCGGGGTGAGCCTCGCGACGGTCGACCGCGTCATGAACCGGCGTCCGGGCGTTCATGCCGGCACGGTCGAGCGGGTCCAGGCCGCGATCAGCCTGCTCAAGTACAAGCCGGACCGGCTGGCGGCGCGCCTCGCCCGCGGCCGCGATCATCACTTCCGCTTCATTCTTCCCCGCGGCCACAATGCCTTCATGGAGGCGCTGGAAGATCGGGTCCGCGCCACCGCCGAATGGCTCGCCGAGGAGCGGGTCGATATCGAGATCGGGCAGGTCGATGTCTTCGACGGCGAGGTGCTGGCGCATGCGCTGGAGCGGCTGAAGGGCGAGGTCGACGGCGTCGCAGTCGTTGCGCTCGACCATCCCGCCGTCCGCCAGGCGATCGACGACCTGACCGACTCCGGCGTCACCGTGGTGACGCTCGTCTCGGACACCCCGCGCGCCAGGCGGGCGCATTATGTCGGCATCGACAATTCCGCCGCCGGGCGCACCGCCGGGACGCTGCTCGGCCGGTTCCTGGCCGGCCGCACGGGCAAGATCGGCCTCATCGCCGGCTCGGTCGCACTCCGCGACCACAACGAGCGCCGCATCGGCTTCGAGGAGGTGCTCGCCCGCGACTTCCCGGCGCTGGAACTGCTGCCGGTGCGGGAAGGCCGCGACGACGACGGGCGCGTCGAGGCGCTGGCGTCGGCCCTGCTTGCCGAGCATCCCGACCTGGTCGGGATCTACAATGTCGGCGCGGGCAATGCCGGCATCGTTGCCGCGCTCGAGGCGACGGGAAGGGCGCGCGACGTGACCTACATCGCGCACGAGCTGACGCCGTTCTCGCGCCGCCACCTGATCCGCGGCACCATCGACGCCATCATCAACCAGGACGCGGGACACGAGGCGCGGAGCGCCGCGCGCGTGCTGATCGCGGAGCGCGAGGGGCTTCCGATCGACGCTGGACAGGAACGCATCCGCATCGACATCTTCATTCGCGACAACGTTCCGTAGCCAATACGGACGGGCGTGGGGGAGCGCCCAGAACGATGTATCTCGGTCTCGACATAGGAACGTCCTCGGTGAAGGGCGTGCTGATGGATGGCGCGGAGCGCGTCGTCGCCAGCCGCACGGCGCCGCTCGAAGTCTCGCGTCCGCATGCCGGCTGGTCCGAACAGGACCCGGAGAGCTGGTGGACCGCCTGCGAGAAGGTGCTGGACGGGCTTGCCCGCGAGCACCCGAAGGAACTGGGCGCGGTGCGCGGCATCGGCCTTTCCGGCCACATGCACGGAGCGACGCTACTCGACGCCGCCGACAAGCCGCTTCGCCCGTGCATCCTCTGGAACGACGTGCGCTCGGCTGACGAGGCAGCCGAACTCGACCGCGACCCGAAGTTCCGCAAGATCACCGGCAACATCGTCTTTCCCGGGTTCACCGCGCCGAAGCTGGTCTGGGTCGAGCGGCACGAGAAGGCAACCTTCGCCAGGGTCGCCAAGGTCCTGCTGCCGAAGGACTACGTTCGGCTGAAGCTGACCGGCGACCACGCATCGGAAATGTCGGATTCCGCCGGCACGTCGTGGCTGGACGTGGCCGGGCGCGACTGGAGCGACGATCTGCTTGCCGCCACGCACCTGTCGCGGAAGCACATGCCGAAGCTCTACGAGGGCTCGGCGCCGACCGGGAAGCTTCGCGCCGAGCTGGCGCGCCGCTGGGGCATGGGCTCGGCCCCGGTCGTGGCCGGCGGCGGCGGCGACAATGCCGCCTCAGCCTGCGGCGTCGGCGTCGTCCGGCCGGGCACGGCCTTCGTCTCGCTCGGCACGTCGGGCGTCCTTTTCGTTTCCAACGCGCGCTTCTCGCCCGACCCGGCGACGGCGGTCCATGCCTTCTGCCACGCCGTGCCGGATACCTGGCACCAGATGGGCGTGATCCTCTCGGCGGCCGGCGCGCTGGACTGGCTGGCGGGCGTTTTCGCGACCGATGCCGGTGAACTGACCCGGCCGCTCGAGGGCCATCGCGAGGGACCCGGCGAGGTCGCCTTCCTGCCCTATCTCGGCGGCGAGCGGACGCCGCACAACGACGCCAACATCCGCGGCAGCTTCGTGGGACTATCCTACGGCGCCGACCGGACGGCGCTCGCCCGAGCGGTGCTCGAAGGCGTGAGCTTCGCCTTCGCCGACAGCCTCGCCGCGCTCCGCTCGGCCGGCGCCGACGTGAAGCGGGCGCTTGCCGTCGGCGGCGGCTCGCGCTCGCGCCGCTGGCTGCAGATTCTCGCCGATACGCTCGATATCGTCATCGACCTGCCCGAAGAGGGCGACTTTGGCGCCGGCCTTGGCGCCGCCCGGCTCGGGCTGATTGCCGCCGAGAATGCCGACCCGTTCGCCGTCTGCGCGCAGCCGAAGATCCGCGAGACGGTCGAGCCCGACCGGAAGCTCGTTCCGGCCTTTGCCGAAGCGTACCTTCGCTACAAGAAACTCTATCCTGCCACCAAGGAGGCGACGTCCCGATGAGTGCCCGTTTCTTCACCCAGGAAAAGCCGGTCGCCTACAAGGGCGCCAGGGCCGGCGATGCGCTCGCCTTCCGCTGGTACGACCCCGACAAGAAGGTGCTCGGCAAGCGCATGGAGGACCATACGCGCTTCGCCGTCTGCTACTGGCACTCCTTCACCTGGCCGGGCGGCGACCCGTTCGGCGGCGAGACCTTCATGCGGCCTTGGATGCATACCGCCGACGCAATGGAAGGCGCACGCCAGAAGGCCGACGTCGCCTTCGAGATGTTCCGCCTCTTGGGGGTTCCGTTCTTCACCTTCCATGACCGCGACATCGCGCCGGAGGGTTCCTCGCTGAAGGAATCGAACCGGAACGTGCGCGAGATCGGCGAATTGTTCGCCAGGAAAATGGAGAAGTCGAAGGTGAAGCTCCTCTGGGGCACCGCCAACCTCTTCTCCAACCGCCGCTACATGGCGGGCGCGGCGACCAACCCGGACCCCGACGTGTTCGCCTATGCCGGGGCGCAGGTGAAGAACGTGCTCGAACTCACCCACGAGCTGGGCGGCGAGAACTACGTTCTCTGGGGCGGGCGCGAGGGTTACGAGACGCTCCTCAACACCGACATCAAGCGCGAACTCGACCAGCTCGGCCGGTTCCTGACGATGGTGGTCGAGCACAAGAACAAGATCGGCTTCAAGGGCACGATCCTCATCGAGCCGAAGCCGAAGGAGCCGACCAAGCACCAGTACGACTACGACGTCGGCACGATCTACGGGATGCTGAAGGCCTTCGACCTGGAGAAGCAGGTCAAGATCAACATCGAGCAGAACCACGCCATTCTTGCCGGCCACAGCTTCGAGCACGAGATCGCGCTCGCCGCCGCCCTCGGCATTTTCGGCTCGCTCGATCTGAACCGCGGCGACTACCTGCTCGGCTGGGACACCGACCAGTTCGCCATGAACGTCGGCGAGCTGGCGCTCGCCTGGTACTACATCCTCAAGGCCGGCGGCTTCACCACCGGCGGCATGAACTTCGACGCCAAGATCCGTCGCCAGTCGATCGACCCGGACGATCTTCTCACCGCCCATGTCGCCTCGATGGACGCCGCGGCGCGGGCGCTGCTGGTTGCGGAGAAGATCATCGGCGACGGCAAGCTCGACGGCTTCATCGAAGACCGCTATGCCGGCTGGAACGGCAAGGAAGGGAAGGCGATCCTTGCCGGCAAGCGCTCGCTCGACGACCTCTCCAACTACGTGCTCAACCGGAACATCGAGCCGAAGCCGAAGAGCGGCCGGCAGGAATACCTCGAGCGGCTGATCAACGATTATTTGTAGGCGGTGGCAGGAGTTGGGAGAAACACCACAATCAACAACTGTCATCCCCGCGAAAGCGGGGAACCAGTACGCGATGCGGATACAATAAGGGGCACGGCGGGAGCGCCTCGTCCTGCGACAGCTGCGGCTACTGGGTCCCCGCTTTCGCGGGGATGACACTCGGGGACAGTCGCGGACGGGGGGCAACCCCGCCGCCCAATATAAGTGAGGGAACCAAGTATGAAAACGATCAAGGGGCCGGCAATCTTCCTTGCCCAGTTCGCCGGCGACGCGGCGCCGTACAATTCGCTCGGAGGGATGGCCAAATGGGCCGCCTCGCTAGGCTACAAGGGCATCCAGATCCCGACCTGGGACGGGCGGCTCTTCGACCTGAAGAAGGCGGCGACGAGCAAGACCTACGCCGACGAGGTGAAGGGCATCTGCAAGGAAGCCGGCGTCGAGATAACCGAGCTGTCCACCCACCTGCAGGGCCAGCTGGTCGCGGTCAACCCGGTCTATGACAGCGGCTTCGACGCCTTCGCCGCCCCGGAAGTGCGCGGCAACCCGAAGGCGCGCACCAAGTGGGCGATCGAGCAGGTGAAGAACGGCGCCAAGGCCTGCCGCAATCTCGGCCTCGACACGATGGTGTCGTTCACCGGCGCCTTTTCCTGGCCCTTCCTCTATCCCTTCCCGCAGCGTCCGCCGGGCATGGTCGAGGCCGGCTTCGACGAGCTGGCGCGGCGCTGGAAGCCGATCTTCGATTTCTGCGACAGCCAGGGCGTCGACGTCGGGTTCGAACTGCATCCGAGCGAAGACGTGATGGACGGCGCGACGTTCGAGATGTTCCTCGAGCGTGTCGGCAACCACCCGCGCTGCGGCATCAACTACGACCCGTCGCACTTCGTCCTGCAGTGCCTCGACTACCTGCAGTTCATCGATTTCTACCACGAGCGGATTTTCGCCTTCCACGTCAAGGACGCGGAGTTCAACCCGACCGGCAAGCAGGGCGTCTATTCCGGCTTCCAGTCCTGGCTGAACCGCGCCGGCCGTTTCCGCTCGCTCGGCGACGGGCAGGTCGACTTCAAGGGCATTTTTTCCAAGCTCGCCCAGTACGACTACGACGGCTGGGCGGTGCTCGAATGGGAATGCGCGATCAAGAGCCCGGAGCAGGGCGCGCGCGAGGGCGCTCCGTTCATCCAGAGCCACATTATCGAGGTGACCGCGCGCGCCTTCGACGACTTCGCCGATGCGAAGACCGACGACAAGGCGAACCGCAAGATGCTCGGCATCGCGTAAGGGGAGACGAAGATGGTTGAGGGACGGAGCGACGCCGCTGCGGGCGGCCGCATTCGCTACGGCATGGTCGGCGGCGGGCAGGGCGCCTTCATCGGCGCCGTGCACCGGCTCGCCGCCCGCATGGACGACAACTACGTGCTCGTCGCCGGCGCGCTGTCGGCGGACAAGGAGCGGGCGCGGGCTTCCGCGGCGGAACTCGGCCTCGCCGCCGACCGGTCCTACGGCTCGTATCAGAAAATGGCGGCGGCGGAGGCGAAGCGGGCGGACGGCATCGAGGCGGTGTCGATCGTCACGCCCAACCACATGCACGCGCCGATCGCGACCGCCTTCCTCAATGCCGGCATCCACGTCATCTGCGACAAGCCGCTGTCATTGACCGTGGCCGAAGCGAAGGACCTCGTCGCGCTGACGAAGAGGACGAAGAAGATTTTCGCCGTCACCCACAACTACACCGGCTACCCGATGATCCGGCAGGCGAAGGCGATTATCGCGGCCGGCGAGATCGGCGACATCCGGATCGTCCAGGCCGAGTACGCGCAGGACTGGCTGAGCGAGCCGCTGGAGAAGACCGGGCAGAAACAGGCGGCGTGGCGGACCGACCCGAAGAAGTCGGGCGCCGGCGCGCTCGGCGACATCGGCACCCATGCCTACAACCTCGCCTGCTTCGTCACCGGCCTGAAGCTCGATTCGCTGTTGGCCGACGTGTCGACCTTCGTCAAGGGCCGCCGCATCGACGACAACAACAACATCCTTCTCCGCTGGAAGGGCGGCGCGAAGGGCATGCTCTGGGCGAGCCAGGTCGCGCCCGGCAACGAGAACGGCCTCGCGCTCCGCGTCTACGGCTCGAAGGGCGGCCTCGAATGGCGGCAGGAGGACCCGAACTATCTCTGGTTCTCCGCGCTCGGTCAGACGCCGCGCCTGATCACGCGCGCCGGCGCCGGCGCGGGGCCGGAGGCTGGCCGCGTCTCGCGCGTGCCCTCCGGCCACCCCGAGGGCTACCTCGAAGGCTTCGCCAACCTCTATAGCGAGATCGCCCGCGCCATCCGGGCTGCGCGCAGCGGGAAGAAACCGGAGGCGGGTGTCACCTACCCGACGGTCGAGGACGGGCTGGTCGGGATGGAGTTCGTCGAGGCCGCGCTCGCCTCGAGCAAGGCCGGGGGCGTCTGGACGAAGGTGTAAGAACGCCCGCCCATCCGTTCGCTCAACCTCAATTCCGTATCCGCTCGTCCCCGCGCCATGCGGGGACCCAGACTGGCTCTGGCAAAGCGCGGTGCGAGATTGCGGGGATTATTGCTCCGCCACCCTTTCCCAACGCTACGCGCTCTGGCACCGGCCTGGGTCCCCGCATAGCGCGGGGACGATCGGGTAGATGTGTGAGGAAACAGCCGTTGGGTAGGGTGGGTAAAGCGCCAAAAGGCGCGTGCCCACCATTATTGCTCGGCTCTTCAACGCGAATTGTCGTCCCGGGCGCGGCGCAGCACGAAGTGGTGCGCTGCAGACCCAGGACCTCGATGGTTGAGCAACACTGACGAACGACAGTGTGAGATTTCCCAGCCGGATTAATCGCGGGAGTGTCGAGTTCGGTGGGCTCGGCGCTTCGCGCCTCAGCCGACCCTACAAACTCATCACGACCTTCCGTCTCTCCAAACTTGCCGCCGGCCAGAGCTTCTTCGAGTCGTAATAAGCCTCGAATGCCGGCACACCCTCCGGGATGACCACCCAGGGCTGCTTCGAGCGCGTGTAGATGTGCACGTCCGGCGTGAGCGCCGCGGGCTGCGCCAGCGTCCCGATGCGGACGAAGGCGATCTTTTCGTTGCCGCCATAGTGGCTCCAGAGCGCCACCTCGCAGGTCGGGCAGCGGTGGATTTCGTGCGGCCGGCCGCTATCGGTCGGCACCCGGATCCCGTGCGTCGCGCCGGAAAGGAGCCGCACCCGGTCGCGCTCGATCAAGGCGTTGAGGACGAAGGCGCTCCCGGTCTGCCGCTGGCAGTCGAGGCAGTGGCAGCAATGGACGAACATCGGCGCCGAGCCAAGGCTGTAGCGTACCGCGCCGCAGGCGCAGCGGCCCTCGAGTTCCGCCATCTTCCTGTCCTCCCGTCTGGCGCGAAATTAGGGGAGTCGGACGGTGCGTGCCAGTGCCGCTCCGCGGCGGCTTCGCCTGCCAACCGGCATCGCCTATAGTTCCGGGAAACACAGCTGCGGGGGAGCGCACCAAAATGAAGATCGGCTTCGACATGATGCTCTGGACGACGCACGTCACGGAGGATCACCGGCACCTTCTCGCCGACATCAAGAAGACCGGCTACGACGGCGTCGAGGTGCCGATCTTCGAAGGGAAGCCGGCGCATTTCCGCAAGATCAAGAAGTGGCTCGACGACGAGGGGCTGGAGGCGAACGGCATCGCCATCGTCCAGTCGCTCGACGCCAACCCGATCTCGCCCGACAAGGCGGTGCGCAGGAACGCGGTGAAGTATCTCACCTGGGTGCTCGACTGCACCGAAGCCTTCGGCGGCAAGGTCGTCGGCGGGCCGCTCCACCAGACGCTCGGGGTCTTCTCCGGCAATCCGCCGACCGACGAGGAGCGGAAGCGCGCCAAGGAAGTCCACCTCAAGGTCGGCGAGGCGGCGCTGAAGCGCGGCGTCCGCATCGCGCTCGAGGCCGTCAACCGCTTCGAGTGCTACTTCGCCAACACCATGGACGACCTCAACCGCTACGTCGAATACGTCGACCACCCGGCGATCAAGACGATGTACGACACCTTCCACGCCAACATCGACGAGCAGGACCCCGTCGGCGCCTATACCCGGAACGCGAAGAACGTCATCCACGTCCACATCTCGGAAAACGACCGCGGCGTTCCCGGCCGCGGCCACGTGCCGTGGGCGAAGACCTTCAAGGCGCTGAAGAAGGCCGGCTACGACAACTGGCTGACCATCGAGTCGTTCGGCCGCGCGCTGCCGGCGCTCGGCGCCGCGACCAAGATCTGGCGCGACCTGTCGAAGACGCCGGAAGAGGTCTATCGCGACGGCTACAAGCTGATCCGGAAGGGCTGGGACGCCGCCTGAGGCGGCCCCCCCAACGGGGACAGGGAAGAGGGCGCCGCGCGGCGCCCTTTTTTTCTTGACGCGCCGGCGCAGGCGCTATACATAACCAAACAGTTATAGAACTGGACGGTTATGGATCATGCCATCCGCCGCACACCTCGACACCACCTTCGCCGCGCTTGCCGATCCGACCCGGCGCGCGATCCTCGCCCGCCTGGCGCTGGGCGAGGCCTCGGTCAACGACCTCGCCCGGCCCTTCGCGATGAGCCAGCCGGCAATATCGAAGCACCTGAAGGTTCTGGAGAGCGCGGGTCTCATCTCGCGCGGCCGCGAAGGCCAGCGCCGGCCCTGCCGGCTGGAGGCGCGGCCGCTCGCCGAAGCGGCGGGATGGATCGAGGCGTACCGCCGCTTCTGGGAGCCGAGCTTCGGCCGGCTGGACGCGGTTCTGGAAGAGATGAAGGCCGGCAGGAAGCCGGCTTCGAAATCGAAGGAGAAGTGAAGATGAACGCACCCGGTGGATTCAAGGTCACGGCACGCGGCGAGCGCGAGATTGAAATCGTCCGCGCCTTTGCGGCACCGCGCAAAATGGTCTTCGAGGCGTGGACCGAGCCGCGCTACATCCGTCAATGGCTCCTCGGTCCGGACGGCTGGTCGATGCCGGTCTGCGACATCGATCTTCGCGTCGGCGGTGCCTATCGCTATGTCTGGAAGAACGACGCCGACGGCAGGACGATGGGGATGGGCGGGACCTTCCGCGAAATCGCCCGGCCCGCACGCATGGTCGCCACCGAGCGCTTCGACGAGCCGTGGTATCCGGGCGAGGCGGTGAACACGACCACCTTCGAGGAGTCCGGCGGCGTCACGACGGTCACCATCGTCACCAGCTACGCGACGCGCGAGGCGCGCGACGGCGCGCTCGCCTCCGGCATGGAGCAGGGCGTCAGGCGGAGCTACGACCGGCTCGACGAAGTGCTGGCGGCGCCTCCCCCGGCGCGCTGAGCGCTACGGCTTCTCCGCATCCGGGTTGGGCGCATAGCCCGGCCCGATCGTCGGCGGCTTCGCCGGCAGCACCGACTGGTCGAGGTCCGACTTCAGCGTCTTGTGGATCTCCTGCAGGATCTTGCCGTCGGCCCCGACGAGCTTCACGGTCAGGGCGTATTGCTTGTCCTTGACCACGCCGGTGAGCGGCGGGGTGGTGAACTCGAACATCTTCTGGCTGGCGGAAGCCGCCTGGCGCATGGTGAGCGGCGCGCCGCCGGCCGGATTCTCGAAGCTCGCCTCGATCGCGGCGCCGTCGGGCAGGGGCTTCAGCGGCACTGCGACGAAGCCGGCGGTCGCTTCCGCCAGGCGGTAGTTGAACAGGAACCCGCCGCCGCGAATCTCGATATAGGGCGACTCGCTCTTCTCCGAGCAGGCGGCAAGCAAAACGAGTCCGGCGAAGAGCACGAAAAGCCGGCGAAGGATCATGGCGGTGACGCTCCGTTTCGTCCTCGGGGCGGGATAGGCTAATCGTGCTGCCGCGGCAATCCTCGCCGCAAGCATGGTCGGACAGGTTGAGCTGGCTCTACTTCCTGCAGCAATGCATCAACGCGGTCCAGGTGAGCTGCTTCTACGCTCTCCTTGCCGTCGCCTATGTGCTGGTCCACGGCGTCGCCGACCGCATCAACCTCGCGTTCGGCGGCATCGCCATGTGGGGCGCCTACCTCACCGTCGGCGGGGTAGCCGCGATCACCGCCTCCTGGGACTTCCCGCTGGCGGTGATCCTCTTCGCCATCCCCTATGCCATCCTCGGCACCGCGGCGCTCGGCTCGGTCATCGGCCGAACCGTCGTCGTGCCGCTCGCCGGCAAGGCGCGGCTCGCCATGCTGATCGCCACGATCGGCCTTGCCCTCGTCCTCGAGGAGGCGATGCGGATCGCCAACAACAGCAAGGACCTGTGGCTGAAGCCGATCCTCACCGGGACGCTGATCGAGTTTCCCGATCCTGCCTTTTCGATCCGGATCAGCATCATCCAGGCGGTCGTCTTCGGTGCCGCCTTCCTGCTCGCGGTCCTCTTGGCGCTGGTGGTGCGCTGGCACCGCTTCGGCCGCATCTGGCGGGCCTGCTCGCAGGACCTGAAGATGGTCGGCCTCCTCGGCGTCGATACCAGGCCGGTGCTGATCGGAACCATGGTCATCGGCTCGGCCTATGCCGCCGCGGCCGGCGTGATGATCGCGATCTATTACGGCAACGTCGCCTTCTGGATGGGGACCGTGCTTGGCCTCAAGGCGCTCTACGTCGCCGTCATCGGCGGCCTCAATTCGCTCGGCGGCGCCATCGCCGGCGCCTTCGTCCTCGGCTTCTTCGAAGCGATGTGGTCCGGCTACCTCGCCGGCGACTACCGCGACGTGGCGAGCTTCCTCGCATTGACGGCGCTCCTCATCGCCCGGCCGGCCGGATTGTTTGCGCCGCGCTGGCAGCAGCAGGAGCGGGTCTGAGGTAGGATCGGCCCGATGGATGCGCCTCCCGCTCTGCCGGTTTTCGACCCGCCTTACGCGCCGGACGACGCGGCGCTGATCCGCCGCTTCATCGCCGAGACCGCGACCGACAACCTCGCCGAGCTCCGTATCGACACCCGGGCGCGGCGCTATATCGCAGCGATCCGCGGACATTCCGGACTGATCGGCGGGCTCGACGATTTCCTGCGCGAGTTCGGCCTGTCGACGCCGGAGGGCCTGGCGCTGATGGTTTTGGCCGAGGCGCTCCTCCGCGTGCCCGATGCGGCCACGCAGGACCGGCTGATCGAGGACAAGCTCGGCGGCGGCGACTGGCGCGAGCATTCCGCCGCGGCGGACACCTGGTTCGTGCTGGCCTCGACCTGGGCGCTCGGCCTGTCGAGCCGCATCGTCGATCCGGGAACGAGCCCCGACGGACTGATTGCCGGCCTCGTCCGCCGGCTCGGCCGGCCGGCCGTGCGGACCGCGACGAAGCGGGCGATGCGCGTCCTCGGCCACCACTTCGTCCTCGGCGAGACGATCGCCGACGCGCTCCGCCGGGCGCGGGCGAGCGAGGCGCGCGGCTTCCGGCATTCCTACGACATGTTGGGCGAAGGGGCGCGGACGAGGGCCGATGCCGAGCGCTACTTCGCCGCCTACGCCTCGGCTATCGCGGCCATCGGCGCGGCGGCGGGCGACAGCGCATTGCCCGACCGGCCGGGCATATCGGTGAAGCTGTCGGCGCTCCATCCGCGCTACGAGGCGGTCAACCGCGAGCGCGTGCTGCGCGAACTCGTGCCGGCGCTCCTCGACCTCGCCCGCGCCGCCAAGGCCCACGACCTCAACTTCACCGTCGACGCCGAGGAGGCGGACCGGCTCGAATTGTCGCTGGAAGTGATCGGCGCGGCCTTCGCCGATCCCTCGCTCGCCGGCTGGGACGGGTTCGGCCTCGCCGTCCAGGCCTACGGCAAGCGGGCACAGAACGTCATCGCCTGGAGCGACGCGCTCGCCGGGGCGCTGTCGCGGCGCATGATGGTACGGCTGGTGAAGGGCGCCTACTGGGACACCGAGGTGAAGCGCGCGCAGGAGCGCGGCCTTGACGACTACCCGGTCTTCACGCGGAAGGCCGCGACCGACCAGAGCTACCTCGCCGCTGCCCACAAGCTGCTCGCCGCGCGGCCGCGCCTCTATCCGCAATTCGCCAGCCACAATGCGCTGACCGTCGCCACCATCGTCGAACTGGCCGGCGTGACCGGCGGCTACGAGTTCCAGCGCCTCCACGGCATGGGCGAGCCTCTTTACGAAGCGGTCGCCGAAGACGGCATTCCGTGCCGTATCTACGCGCCGGTCGGCGGCCACCGCGACCTGCTCGCCTATCTCGTCCGGCGGCTCCTCGAGAACGGCGCCAACTCCTCGTTCGTCGCCATTGCCGGCGACCGCGACGTGCCGGTCGAGACGCTCCTGCGGCGGCCCGCCGATGTGCTCGGCCGGGGCGAGCGGGTCCGGAATGCCCGCATTCCGCTCCCCGCCGATCTCTACCGGCCGGTGCGGCAGAACTCGCGTGGCATGGAATTCGGCCACCGCAGTGAACTGGAGGCGCTGGTCGCGGGCATCGCCGGGCGACGGAAGAAGGCGCCGCTGACGGCGGGGTCCGGCCGCGCCGTCGTCAGCCCGGTCGATGGCAGGACGGTCGTCGGGAGGGTGGTCGAGACCGATCCGGCGGCGGTGGACGGACTGATGGAGACCGGGCGGCGCGCCTTTCCGGACTGGTCAGGCAAGCCCGCCGCAGAACGCGCCGCGGCCTTGGAACGGCTCGCCGACCTCCTCGAAGCCGAACGCGACGGCCTCGTATCGATCCTCGCCGCGGAGGGCGGCAAGACGCTGGTCGACGGCATCGCCGAGGTTCGCGAGGCCGTCGATTTCTGCCGCTACTATGCCGCCGAGGCCCGGCGCCTCTTCGCCGAAACGGTGATGCCCGGTCCGACCGGCGAGCGCGATGTGCTCATCCGGCGCGGGCGCGGCGTATTCGTCTGCATCTCGCCGTGGAACTTCCCGCTCGCGATCTTCCTTGGGCAGGTCACCGCGGCGCTCGCCGCCGGCAATGCCGTCATCGCCAAGCCGGCGGAACAGACGCCGCTGGTTGCCGAATATGCCTTCCGCCTGCTTCGTCAGGCCGGCATCCCGCCCGAGGTCGCGCAACTGGCGCAGGGCGACGGCAAGGTCGGCGCGGCGCTGGTCGGGCATCCCGCCGCGGCCGGCATCGCCTTCACCGGCTCGACCGAGGTCGCCTGGGCGATCAACCGCACGCTCGCCGCCAAGAAGGGGCCGATCGTCCCGCTCATCGCTGAGACCGGCGGTATCAACGCCATGATCGTCGACGCGACCGCGCTGCCCGAGCAGGTCACCGACGACGTGATCTCGTCGGCCTTCCGCTCCGCCGGCCAGCGCTGCTCGGCGCTCAGGCTCCTCTGCCTGCAGGAGGACGTCGCCGACCGTATGATCGAGATGATCGCCGGCGCCGCCGCCGAGCTTCAACTCGGCGATCCCGCCGATCCCGCGACCGATGTCGGGCCGATCATCGATGGCGAGGCGAAGGGCGGGCTCGAGGAACACGTCGCCGTGATGCGGAAGTCGGCGACGGTCCGCTTCGCCGGCACCGTGCCCGGCGGCGCGCGCGGCGAAGGCTGCTTCGTCGCGCCCCACATCATCGAGCTGAAATCGCCGCGGGAACTCACGCGCGAGGTCTTCGGCCCGATCCTCCACGTCGTCCGCTGGCGCTCCGCCGAACTCGACCTGTTGATCGATGCGATAGCGGCGACCGGCTTCGGCCTCACCCTCGGCATCCACAGCCGCATCGAGCGCACCGCCGGGCACGTCATCGCGCGGCTGCCGGTCGGCAATATCTACGTCAACCGCAACATCATCGGCGCGGTGGTCGGCACGCAGCCCTTCGGCGGCTCCGGCCTGTCGGGCACCGGGCCGAAGGCGGGCGGCCCGGACTATCTGACGCGATTCTCGCTGGAGCAGGCGATCTCGGTCAACACGGCGGCGTCCGGCGGCAACGCGTCCCTCATCGCGATGGGCGACGACTAGGCCGCTCCGCAGGTAGTGAATCGCGTCGTGGCTCATCCCTCCCCGGAACGGGGAGGGGGGACCGCCGCGAAGCAGCGGTGGGTGGGGTGAGCTGCCATCCCCACCCGTCGTCACGCCCCTGACTTTGCCGCCGTGCGGGATCGCCGTAAGCTTCGCCGATGGACACCCAATCCTTCCTCAAGACCGCCATCGCGCAGGGGCAGGGCCGCGAGCCGGCCGACCTCGTCATCAAGAATGTCGGGCTGCTCGACATCGTCTATGGCGGCGTCACCAGGACCGATATCGCGATATCCGGGGACCGTATCGTCGGCACCTACCAGATCTATTCCGGCCGGCGCGAGATCGACGGAACCGGGCTTTTCGCCGTTCCCGGTTTCATCGACACGCATCTCCACGTCGAGTCGTCGCTGGTTACGCCGGCCGAGTTCGACCGCTGCGTCCTGCCGCACGGCGTCACCACGGCGATCTGCGACCCGCACGAGATCGCCAATGTCCTCGGCATCGAGGGCATCCGCTATTTCCTCGATTCCGCCGCCGAGACGATCATGGACCTCCGCGTCCAGCTTTCGCCCTGCGTCCCGGCGACCGCGTTCGAGACGTCCGGCGCAACGCTGCTCGCCTCGGACCTGCTGCCCCTCAAGAACCACCCGCACGGCATCGGCCTTGCCGAGTTCATGAACTTCCCGGGCGTGCTCGCCGGGCTCCCCGATGTCCTCGACAAGCTCGCCGCCTTCCAGGACGGCCACATCGACGGCCATGCGCCGCTCGTCCGCGGTTACGACCTCAACGGCTATCTCACTGCCCGCATCCGCACCGACCACGAGACGACGCTCGCCGCCGACGGGCGCGAGAAGCTGCAGAAGGGCCTCTATGTGCTGATGCGCGAGGGCTCGCTCACCAAGGACCTGCATGCGCTGGCGCCGCTCCTCGACGAGCATTCGTCGAGCTTCATGTGCCTGTGCACCGACGACCGCAATCCGCTCGACATCGCGGAGGAGGGCCACCTCGATTTCATGGTGCGGACGCTCCTCAAGCTCGGCCGGCCGCTCCACCACGTCTATCGTGCTGCGAGCTGGTCGGCGGCGAACGCCTTCGGGCTGCGCGACCGCGGCATGATCGCCCCGGGGCGGCGGGCCGACATCGTCCTGGTCGGCGACCTGATGGAATGCTCGGTGAAGACTGTGATTTCCGCCGGGCGGGTCGTCGACGACGCGCTCTTTGCGGCGCGGAAGCCGGTCCCGCCGGTCGGGCTCGACAGCGTCAAGGCGCGCAAAGTCGCCGCCACCGACTTCAAGATCCCCGGTGCGACGGCTGAGATCCCGGTGATCGGCGTCGCCCATGGCCGCGTCGTCACCGACCGAATCATGCGCCGGGTGGTGGCGACCGGCAACGAGCGCCGCGCCGACCCGGCGAGCGATCTCGCCAAGGTCGCGGTGATCGAGCGCCACGGCAAGAACGGCAATATCGCCCGCGCCTTCGTCACCGGCTTCGGCATGCAGCGCGGCGCGATCGCGTCCTCGGTCGGCCACGACAGCCACAATATCTGCGTCGTCGGCGTCGACGATTCCGACATGGCGGCGGCGGTCAACCGGCTGATCGAGATCCGCGGCGGATTCGTCGTGGCGTCCGGCGGCAAGGCGCGGGCCGAACTCGCCCTGCCGCTAGCCGGCCTGATAAGCCTGGAGCCGTTCGAGCGCGTTCATCGGGATCTGATCGCGCTCCGCGCGGCGGCGCGCGATCTCGGCTGCACGCTCCCGGAACCATTCCTGCAGGTGGCTTTCCTGCCACTGCCGGTCATTCCGCATCTCAAGATCACCGACTTCGGCCTCTTCGACGTCGACAAGTTTGCGCTGGTCGATGCCTAGGATCGTGGGCGCGGCCTGGTTTGCCGCCGCTTCCGCCGGCATGGCCGCGGCGAGGCGCCTCCGCTCCGGCAGGAGCAGGTAGACCGCCAGGCCCGCGAAGCCGACCGCGATGCTGGCGGGGAGGGCCTCCGGCCCGAACAGGTCGATTAGATAGCCGACCGGGGTCGCGCCGAGGATCGACCCGGCCGAATAGGCCATGCCGAAGGCGGTCGAGACGACGGCCAGGCGATGGCCGCGGAAATCCTGGCCGATGAGGATCACGCCGAGCGCGTAAAGCCCGGAGATGCCGCCGCCGGCGAAGAAGAGCGCGGGGTGGAGGAGGAAGGGGGAGCCCGCGAACGGCAGGACGACCATCGTCAGCGTGGCGGTCAGCGCCGCGACGCGGAGCGTCATCTGCCGCCCGAACCGGTCCGCCATCCAGCCGAGCGCGAGGACGAGGAGCGCCTCGCCGAGCGCAAAGACCGCGACCAGCGCCGCCGCCCCGGAATCGGTCAACCCATGCGCCAGACCGTAGAGCGGAAGGAGGCTCTGCAGCGCCGTCTCGCCGATGCCGGCGAGGAAGGCCGCGGCGATCACCGGGCCGGCGAGCGCCAGCGCAGTCCTGAACCCGCCGGCCTCGGCAGCTTCCTCTTCGCCGTGGCCGGCGGCGACCTTGCCGTTGGCGCGCATGGCGAAGGCGAGCACGGCACCGATGGCGAGCGGAATCATCGCCACGACGAGCGGCAGCGATCCGACCGCGCCGGTGAAGCCGAGCATCACCGGTCCGATGAACTGGCAGACCGCGTAGAGCGTGCCCGAAGCGCCGATGATGCGGCCGCGGTGCTTGTCGTCGACGACGCCGTTCAGCCATATCTCGGTCGTCGTCCACAGCGCCGAGAAGCACATGCCCATGAAGAAGCGCCCGGCGAACCAGACCGCGACCCCGCCCAGTGCGAGGATCGCGCCGAACGAGGCGAGCGCCCCGGCGAAGAGGAGCCCGACGAGGAGGTTGATGCCGAGTTTGCGGATCAGTCCCGGCAGGAACGGCCCGAGGACGAGGATGCCGGCGCCGGCGATCGAGGCGTTGAGGCCGATCAGCCAGGTCGGCAGCGCCTGTTTCTCGAGGGCGAGCGAGAAGAACGGGTAGGAGTAGCCGTAGAGGATCGCCTCGGCGCCGATTAGGATGAGAACACCGGCGATCCGCCAGCCGGCGGCGGACAGGGAGGGACGGGAGGCGCGCCTAGAACTCGTAGAGCTCACTCGGGATGCCTTCGACCGCAAACACCGGAATGCCGCCCGACTGGCCGTCGCGGGAGGGCGTGACCTCCTTACCCTCGAAAAGGTTAGCCAACCATTTCGCCGTGAGGCGCGTGGCGTAGGTGATCGGCATCTCGTGGGAGAAGGGGCACTTCTTCAGTTCGCCGAAAACCGGGTCGTTGTGCGGGGCGATCCAGGTGCGGCGGTCCTCCGACAGGTGCACGGCGCGCGCCGGGTCGGCGGCGACCCGGTTGTAGTTCTGGATCGTGTTGATCGACATGTTCTGCCAGACGGTCACGCACTTGCGCAGCAGGAAGGCGACCGCCTCGCGGTCGTCCATCTCGTGCGGTGCCTTGCCCCAGGCGCGCATCGCCTGGTCGCGGACGAGCATGGCGAGCGCGAACGCGTCCGAGGTCGTGTTGATGGCAGTGAAGGGCGCGCTGAGCGAGGGATCGTAGAGCGGGTCGCTGCGGTCGCCGGCCTTGCGGCAGAACGCGACCGAGAAGAACTCGTAGGTCGTCTCCTTGCCGGTGACCGGGCAGATCATGTCGACCGGCGTCGCCAGCGTCTCGCCGGCGACGAGCTTCTCCGGGTCCTGGGTGAGGCCGGCTTCCTCGACCGCGGCGCCAAGGAGGGCGAGCTCTTCGGCGGCGGTCATCGCTTCGGCAGCCGCCGGGTTGTCGAAGATCGCAAGGAATCCCGTCTTGCGGTGCAGGGCAGCCTCGCGCCGGAAGGCGGAATGGGCCTCGGCGAAATCGATGCCGTTCCGGAAGCGGGCGACGAAGTACCGGCCGAGGTTGAATTCGCGTTTGCCGGCGGAGCATTGCAGGCTCTCTGCCAGCCACTGTTCGAATTGAGCGGAAGAGCCCCTGGGGAACGGACACCGTTCCACGCGACCTGCCGCGGACACTGCCGAAGCAATGCCTGCGTCCATCGATGCCTCCTCGTACGCGATACTTAACGAGTACTTAACGTGCCGCGCTCTTACTAAGCGTTAGGCTTAACGTTCTGTCAATGAATGCGGCGCGGCCACGCCCGCCTGCGGTCGCCGGACGGCGAGGAAAGACTCAATCGTTTCTAGGAGTTAACCATAGTTCCGGAAAGCGGGTGGCAATGCACGCCTGTCGCGCGCAACCGGAGGTGGATGGTCTCTTATCCTCCGTTCACCAAGTCGGTCATAAACGGAGGACGCCGTGGTGCGGGCTCCGGGTGCAGGAGGGCCTCGCCGCAAGTGGCGGCAGCCGAAGGAAAAATGGCCCGGCCGGAGCTGCAGACCGGACCCTCCGCCGGCCGCCTCGCGCCGCCGCAGCCCCGGCCATTTAAACCAATCGCAACCGATTCCTGCGACCTCTATCGGCGGAAAACCGGGGAACTGGGCCCATGGCCTACAGGATTGCAGGGCGCATCACGCTCAATCTCGTCGCCGAGATCATCGTCACGCTGGTGACGGTGACCATCGCCATCATCTGGATGGCGACCAGGCAGAACGAGCAGGCGGAGGAGGCGACCAAGACGATGGTGCTCGGCGGCATCAGCGCCATGGAGGACCACGTCAAGCAGTTCGCCAACGACTATTCGTGGTGGGAAGCCGGTTACGACGCCTACGTGAAGGGCGACCGCGAATGGGTCGACGAGAACTACGGTTCCGGCGTCACCGACACGCAGATCTCCGACCTCATCGTCATCGTCTCGACCGACGGCAAGATCGACTACCACTGGGAAGTGGCGGGGATCCCGACCCCGCCCAATGTCAGCTTCACCCCGCACATCATCGGCCGCATCCAGGCAATGATGAAGGGCGTGCCGCTCGCCAACGACAATGCCGGCTACGGCTATTTCCGCGACGGCGACAATATCGTCCTGTGGGCGGCCAACCGCATCACGCCGGTCTCCCGGGCTGCGACGACCGACCCCGATACGCTGCCGCTCCTCATCCAGGGCGTCTACCTCAACCACGACCGTCTCGCCGATCTCGGCAAGCAGTTCCTCATCGACGACATCCATCTCGAGATCGGCGAGCCCAGCCCGGCAATCATCAGCGCCGGCTTCCCGATCATCACCGACGTCGACGGCAAGCAGATCGGCGCCTTCGTCTGGTCGCCGCCGAACCCCGGCTACACCGTCCTCGGTCGCGTCGCCCCGCCGGTCGCCGGCGCGCTCATCCTTTTCTGCGTGGTGGCGATGATCGCCGCCTACCGCACGCGCCGGCTCGCCGTGAAGCTGACCGACAGCGAGAAGGAAGCCGTCACCGCGGCCCGCACCGACCGCATGACCGGCCTCCTCAACCGCACCGGCTTCATCGAGATCGTCGAGTCGCAGAAGACGCTGGAAGCCTGCACCGCCGGCCATTTCGCGGTCATCTACATCGACATCAACGGCTTCAAGACGGTCAACGATTCGATCGGCCATCACGGCGGCGACATCCTGGTTAAGCTGCTGGCCGAGCGCCTGTCCTCCGTCCTCCTCCCCGAGTCGGTGCTTGCCCGCGTCGGCGGCGACGAATTCGCCGTGGTCATGACCAGCCGCACCGCCCGCGACGCTGCGCCCGGCGCCGCCTCGGCGATCGTCCATTCGCTCGACCGGCCGTTCACGGTGCAAGGCTTTGAGTTCCACGTCTCGGCCTCGGTCGGCTATGCCGTCGCCGGCGGCATGGGCATGACGCCGACCGAGATCGTCCGCCGCGCCGACATTGCGATGTACCATGCCAAGGCGAGCGCCGAGCGCGAGGCGATTGCCTACCATGCGACCATGGAGACCGGCGCGCTCGAGAAGAAGCAGATCGAGACCGCGCTTCGCAAGGCGATCGAGCAGCGCGAGCTGAAGGTCTTCTACCAGCCGGTGGTCAGCGCCGCCGAAATGCGCGTCGTCAGCCTTGAGGCGCTGGTGCGCTGGAATTCGTCGGAATTCGGTAACGTCTCGCCGGCCGTCTTCATCCCGGTCGCCGAGGAAACCGGCCTCATCCACGATATCGGCCGCCTCGTCGTCGACCGCGTCTGCCAGGATATGCAGAAGTGGCCGGACCTCAGGGTCGCGATCAACATATCGCCGGTCCAGCTGCGCGAGCCGAGCTTCGCCAACGACATCCAGTCGATTGTCGAGCGCTACGACCTCAGCCCGTCGCAATTCGAGCTGGAGCTGACCGAAGGCATCATCGTCAAGAACCCGACCATCGCCAAGCGCCGGCTGTCCGCATTGAAGGACCTCGGCTTCAGCCTGTCGCTCGACGATTTCGGCACCGGCTTCTCCTCGATCGGCTACCTGCGCCAGTTCCCCTTCGATGTGCTCAAGGTCGACCGCTCGTTCGTCCGCGACATCGGCGTCAATCCGACCGCCAATGCGCTCATCCAGTCGCTGGTTTCGCTGGGCGATGCGATGGACCTGGCCGTCATCGCCGAAGGCATCGAGACCGAGGAACAGCTCCGCCTGCTTCGCCTCATCCAGTGCGAGTATCTGCAGGGCTACCTGATCAGCCGGCCGGTCCCGGCGGAAGACATGGCCGCCATGCTGGCCGGTCTCGGCCCGGCAAAGCAGGTGAAGCTGCAGCCGTCGGGGGGAACTACCCGCGAACGCCTGGCAGTGGTCGGCGCCTCGGCCTGACGGCCGTGGCTTCGGATCGACGGCGCCGGGATCCGGGTCGCCGATCGTACCGCCCTAGCCGATGAATGCAGGGGCGGAGCGGGAGCGCCGGAGCCGTTTCAGACCTTCCAGCGCGGGCGACTGCTTCGGCTGGAAAACGGCACCCGAGGCGACCGCGCCGATCTCGTCACGCAGCATCAGCATCAAGACCTGGTGTTTGACCGCGATGGTCGAGGGCAACTGGAGCTTCCGCCCGAACCGATAGCCTTTCATGTGTGCCTCCTTGGATGGCGCCCGCGGCCATTCCGGTCCGCCGGGCCTTCTACCGATCGCCCTCTAGCGGAAATCGCCGGCGGTCAGCGTGTAGGAATTCAGGCGTTTGCTGGCATAGGCCTCGCGCGCCACGTCTTGGATGGATGCGCGCAGCCGGTCGAAGGTCGTCAGGCACCGTGCCTGTGACATCCTGGCACCGTTGCCGATTTCCTCGGCAAGCGCCCCGGCCTCGACGAAGAAGCGTATCTCGAACAGCCCGTCATGACCGAGGAACTGGACGGCGTTCCGCGTCTGGTCGAAGGTCCGGCTGGGGTTGGGGAAGGACAGAGCCATCGGGATCAATCGCATCGCGCGCCTGTGCACTTGCCTTCGCCTCGGCGATCCGGGTGACCGGGCTAGGCCGACGGCTTGACGGCTGCGGCTGGTTTGGCATCGGCCGCCGGCGGCGTCAGCCTCGACGCCGCGACGAAGGCAACCGGCGCGACCGGAACCGTCGGGACGGCTTTAAGTTCGAGCGATGGTCTCTTTGCAGAATTACTATTGATGTGCATGAAAATGACTTTCAATACGAAGAGTCCATGGTGACTCCCTTGATTTTATCTGGTGTCGATTGAGAGAAATGCAAGGCGTTATTCTTTGGAAAACTGCCTCCGCCACTCGGCCCGGTCGCCGACCTGCAGGAAACCCCGCGCCGGCCCCAGGGGGCGATCCGGCGGCGTCCGCCGCCTGACGCCGCCCGCGTCTTGACCGCCTCCGCCGGCCTCGACCAAGGTCGGCGGACGGTGAGCGGCGAATCCAGAGCATCGATATCCCTGTCGGCGGGCGAGGCCCGCCGGCTTGCGCTTGCCGCGCAGGGCTTTGCTGCCGGGCGTGGCGAGGCGCGTTCGCCGTGGCCGAAGGTCGCCGCGGCCATCGACCGGATGCAGCTCCTCCAGCTCGACTCGGTGAGTGCGCTGGTGCGGACCCACTACCTGCCGGTCTATTCCCGCATCGGGAATTACGACCGGGCGCGCCTCGACCGGCATGCTTTCGCCCCGGGGCGGCACCGCGAATTCTTCGAATACTGGGCGCACGAGGCCTCGCTCCTCCCGCTCCGGCTCCACCCGCTGATGCGCTGGCGGATGGCGCGCGGCGAGAAATTCGAGGGCAAGTTCCGCGGCTTCGCGAAATTCGCCAGGGAGCACCGCGACTATATCCGCGCCGTCGAGCGGGAGGTGCGCGAGCGCGGGCCGATCGCGGCAAGCGATCTCGACGACCCCGGCAAGCGGAACGGTCCCTGGTGGGGCTGGCACAAGGGCAAGACGACCCTTGAATACCTCTTCGATGCCGGCCGCGTGACCACGGCGTTCCGCCGCGGCTTCGAGCGCGTCTACGACCTCCCGGAACGGGTGATCCCGGCGGAGGTCCTGGCGCTTCCGGCGCCCTCCGAGCGGGACGCCATCCGCGACCTCCTGCGGCTGTCCTCGGTCGCGCTCGGCGTCGCTACGCTCGCCGACCTTCGCGACTACTTCCGCCTGCCGGTCGCCGAAACGAGGCGCGCGCTGGCTGAACTGGTGGAGGAGGGCGGCGTCGAGCCGGCGAGCGTGGAGGGCTGGCGACAGCCGGCGTTCCTCGCCCGAGGCGCCAAGGCCCCGGCACGAAACACGGTCTCGGCCCTGGTCTCGCCCTTCGATCCGCTGGTCTGGTTCCGCGATCGCACGGCGCGGCTCTTCGGGTTTCACTACCGGATCGAGATCTATACGCCCGCGGCAAAGCGCCGGTACGGCTACTACGTCCTGCCGTTCCTCCATCGCGGGCGGCTCGCCGCGCGCCTCGACCTCAAGGCCGACCGCCCGGCCGGGACGCTCCATGCCCACGGCATCTTCGCCGAGGAGAAGGCCGAGCGCACCGGGCTCGCCGAGGCGGTTGCCGCCGAGCTCCGCCACCTCGCCATGTGGCTCGGCCTCGACGAAATCCGCGTCGGCACGCGCGGCGATCTCGCCGCCCCGGTTGCCCGGCTCGTCTGACAGCCTCTTTTCTGGACTTTCGCCGCGCTCCGGTTCATCTGAAAGCCGAAATGACCGCCCCCGCGCACCGCATCGCCATCGCCCCGATGATGGACTGGACGGACCGGCACTGCCGGTTCTTCCATCGCCTGCTGACACGCCGGGCGCTGCTGCACACCGAGATGATTACTGCCGATGCGATCATTCATGGCGATCGCGAGCGCCTGCTCGGCTTTGGGCCCGCGGAGCACCCGGTCGCAATCCAGCTGGGCGGCTTGGAGCCGGCGAAGCTGGCGCGGGCGGCGGCGATTGCGGCGGAATGGGGCTATGACGAGATCAACCTCAACGTCGGCTGTCCCTCCGACCGCGTGCAGGAGGGGGCCTTCGGCGCCTGCCTGATGCGCAGGCCCGCCCTCGTCGGCGAATGCATCGCCGCCATGCGCGCCGCCGTTTCGGTCCCGGTGACGGTCAAGTGCCGCCTCGGGGTCGACGAGCAGGACATCGAGGAGTCGCTCGACGCGCTCGCCGATGCCGTGCTTGCCGCCGGCGCCTCGGCGATCTGGGTGCATGCCCGCAAGGCCTGGCTGCAGGGCCTCAGCCCGAAGGAGAACCGCGATGTGCCGCCGCTCGACTACGCCCGCGTCTATCGGCTGAAGCAGCGCCTGCCGGACGCCTTCATCGGCATCAACGGCGGCATCGCCTCGCTCGATGAGGCCGAAGCGCATCTCCGCCATGTCGACGGGGTGATGCTCGGCAGGCTCGCCTATCACGATCCCGGTGTCCTCGCCGATATCGACCGCCGCTTCTACGGCGCGGCGGAGACGCCCGATCTTGCCGATGTTGCCGAAGCGATGGTCCCCTACGCCGATTCCGTCATGCGGAGCGGCGAGCGCCTGTCCCACGTCACCCGCCACATGCTCGGCCTGTTCCACGGACGACCCGGCGCGCGCGCCTGGCGGCGCATCCTCTCCGTCGATGCGGTGCGCCCCGACGCCTCGCCCGGCCTGATCCTTGCGGCGCTTGCCGAGGTCGAAGCCGGGGCGCCGGCGACCGTCCCGGTCCTCTCCGGCCCGGTCGAGACCGCGGCGGCCTGAGGTTCCTCGGATGCGCGGCTTCAGGCTCGACGGGTTCCTGATTGCGCTGGTCTGCGTCGTCGCCGCCGCGATCCTCTGGCCGGAGCCGGGCGCCAAAGGCGGGTTCCTGCATGTCGAATGGATCACGACCTACGGCGTTGCCGTCGTCTTCTTCCTTTACGGCCTGACGCTCGCCCCGGAGAAGATGATCCGCGGCATGTGGCACTGGAAGCTGCACGTCGTCGTCCAGCTCGGCACCTTCGTCCTCTTCCCGGTGATCGTGCTTGCCGCGCACGCCGCCCTCGCGCCGGTCTTCCCGCCCGAGGTGTGGACCGGCTTCTTCTTCATCGCCGCGGTTCCCTCGACCGTCTCCTCGTCGGTGGCCATGACCTCGCTCGCCGGCGGCAACGTCCCGGTCGCGATCTTCAACGCGACCCTGTCGAGCCTCATCGGCGTCTTCGCGACGCCGCTTTTGATGGCCTGGCTGGCGGCCAAGACCGGCATTTCCTTCCCGCTCGGCGAGGTCATCGGCAAGGTCGCGCTCCTCGTCCTCCTGCCGATCCTCGTCGGCCAGGTCGCGCATCGCTGGTTCGGCCCCTGGGCGGCGCGGAACAGCCGCTGGCTGCGGCTGGTCGACCGCTTCATCATCCTCGCCATCGTCTACGGCTCGTTCTCCGACTCGATGATCGCCGGCATCTGGGGCGCGCACGATGCCTCGCTGGTGGTGGCGATGGTCTTCGGCGCAATCGCGCTCTTCGCGGTCGTCTATGGGCTGATCCTCATTCCGTGCCGGCTCCTCGAGTTCAACCGCGAGGACACGATCGCCTGCCTGTTCTGCGCCTCGAAGAAATCGCTGGCGACCGGCGTGCCGGTGGCGACCATCATGTTCGCCGGCAACCCGGCGCTCGGCCTCATCATCGCGCCGCTGATGATCTATCACTTCTGCCAGCTGGTGATCGTCAGCGTCATTGCCAACCGCTATGCGACCGCGAACAGGGCCGTGCCCGCCGTCTAGGGTGTCAGCGTCAGCCGGTCGCCGCTGATCGCGTAGCCGCGGAGCGTGTTGAGGAAGTTCATGCCGAGGAGGCTCACGTCGAGCGCGCCGGGCGGCGCCACCAGCGCTGCCATCCGGTGCCGCTCGATCGGCCCGACCGTCAGAGTGTCGATCGTGACGGAGGCCGCGCGCATCGGGCCGTTCGCGGTCTGCATCGGGGTCGAATAGCGCAGCCTCCCCGTATCGATGCCGAGCCCGGCGGCGACCTCGTTGGTGAGCGTCACGAAGCTCGCCCCGGTATCGAGCATGAAGAGGACCGGCTTGCCGTCGACGGACGCGCGCACCGCGAAATGCCCGCCGCCGGCGCGGGTGAAGGAGACGCTCTCCACGCTTCCGTCGTCGCCCGATCGGGTGACCGCGATGCCCGGCACGATGCCGCCGAGCACGCGGCCGGCAAGAACCGTCAGTTCGTCGCGGCTGACATAGGCGCCGACGAGCACGACCAGGATCGCGCCCCAGCCGAGGATGGCGGTCGCCGCCTGGCCGAGCCGGACGCTTCCGGAAAGGCCGGTGAGAATGAAGGCGAGGACCAGGCCGAGGCCGATTGCCCGCGGCAGGTCGTCCTGGGGGAGATCCATTCCGGCCGGCGGATTGCTCCACAGGTAGAGGCCGGCGAGACCGAGGGCGGCGACGATGATCAGGAACCGCAGGAACGGGTTCATCGCCCGCGGCCCGCGCTTCGAACCGGTTCGCCCGCGGCGCGGCGCTCCGCCAGGCGCTCCATGATCGCCTGCCGCTCGGCGGCGCTGTAGTCGCGCCAGGCACCGATCTCGGCGAGCGTGCGACCGCAGCCGGTACAGAGCCGCGACATCGGGTCGATGACGCAGACCTTGATGCAGGGCGTGGCGATCATCGCCGCGGACGGCTCAGACGAAGGCGACGACCGTGACGAGGAACGCCACGGCGGTGAGCTGCTGGCAGGCGCCGAGCGTATCGCCGGTGCGCCCGCCGATGGCGTTGGCCGAGATGCGGGTGAACGCATAGGCGACCCCTCCGGCGATCGCCGTGGCGACGATCGCCGCGGCGAAGCCCACCGTCGGGATCACGGTGGCGAGGGCGATGACCGCGGCGATCCCGAAGCCGACCAGCATCGCCTGCTGGTCGGGCGGCCCGGTCTCCTGCGACATGCCGCTCACCCGTGCGGCGGGCAGCGCCTGCCAGAGGCCGACCATCGCCGCCCGCGAGACGGCTTCCGCCGCGATCAGGCACCAGGCCGCGCGCCAGCCGGTGGCGAAGGCGAGCGCCGTCAGCGCGCTCACCCGAAGCAGGATCGAGAAGACCAGCGCCGCCGCGCCGAACGTGCCGATGCGGCTGTCGTCCATGATTTCGAGCCGCCGCTCAGCGGTCGCACCGCCGCCGAAACCGTCGGCGGTGTCGGCGAGGCCATCCTCGTGCATGCCGCCGGTGAGTAACATCGTCGCAAGCACGCCGAGGCCGGCGGCGATCAGCGGCGGTTCGCCGAGCGCCGCCGCGACCACGATGACCGCCCCGCCGACGAGGCCGACCAGCCCGCCGACCAGCGGGAAGATCCGCGCCGCGCGCGTGAAAGCCGGCCGCTCGCCGGTCGCACCGAAGACGCTTCCCGGAATCCGGGTGAGGAAGGCGAGCGCGGAGCGGAAGTCGATGAAGAGAGCGTCGAGTTCGGACCGGAAAGGATCGTCGGCCATCGCTCTCCCTCGGCTGGCGGTGGGTCGGCCAGCGTTATAGAACCTTCCCGCCGTCGGGCCAAGGAAGCATGGCGCCCCGGTCTTTTCTCCCGCGGGTGCTCCGATGCCCAACCAGCCGACCGGTCTGCCTTTTGACGATATCCGCGCGCTCCTGGAAAAGCTCCCGCCGGCCGATCGCGGCGCGGTCGAGCGCGTCAGGAAGCGCGATGCGGTCCTGACCAAGCCGCCCGGCTCGCTCGGCCGGCTCGAATCGATCGCGGAATGGCTGGCGGCCTGGCAGGGCAGGGCGCCGCCGGCCGTCCACCGCCCGCTGGTCGCGATCTTTGCCGGCAATCACGGCGTCGTCGCCCACGGCGTTTCGGCCTACCCGGCGGCGGTCACCGCCCAGATGGTGGCGAATTTCGCGGCGGGCGGTGCCGCGATCAACCAGATCTGCCTGGCCTACGATCTCGGCCTCAAGGTCTATGACCTCGCGCTCGATCACCCGACCGGCGATATCACCAGCGCCGCGGCACTCGACGAGAAGGAGTGCGCCGCGACCATGGCCTTCGGCATGGAGGCGATCGCCGGCGGGGTCGATCTCCTCTGCATCGGCGAGATGGGGATCGGCAACACGACCGTCGCCGCCGCGATCTTCAATGCCCTGTTCGGCGGGACCGCGGCGGACTGGGTCGGCCCGGGGACCGGCGTCGACGAGGCCGGCCTGGCGCGGAAGCGGGCCGCGGTCGAAGCTGCGCTCGCCTTCCACCGCCATCACCTCGGCGACCCGCTCGAAGTGCTCCGCCGCCTCGGCGGACGCGAGATCGCCGCGATGGCCGGCGCGATCCTCGCGGCGCGCATGAACCGCGTCCCGGTCATCGTCGACGGCTATGTCGCAAGTGCAGCGGCGGCCGTCCTGTTCGCGGCACGCCGCGAGGCGCTCGACCACTGCCTGTTCGGCCATGTCTCGGCCGAGCCGGCGCACCGCCGCGCCCTCGATGCCATGAACGCGAAGCCGCTCCTCGACCTCGGCATGCGGTTGGGGGAGGGGACGGGCGCCGCGCTCGCCGCCGGCATCGTCCGGGCCGCCGCCCGCCTCCATGCCGGCATGGCGACCTTCGCCGAGGCCGGCGTGTCGGACAAGGCGGACTAGTCGGCGAGACCCGTGACGAAGGCCAGCGCCTCGTTCAACTGCCGGACCAGTTCGTCGTCGAGTCGGCCGATCACCTGGCCAATCCTTTCGCGCCGGATGGCCTGCAGCTTGTCGACCATCGCCTGTGACGGCTGGCGCAACCCGTTGCTGCTGCTCGGCGCGATGGTGAGGCGGACCAGAGGGGCGTCGACCTGTTCGCTGGTCAACGGACAAACAATCACCGTCGGAATTGCGGTCAGCCGATCCGACTGAATGACCACCGCCGGGCGCGGTTTCCCGTAGTCCCCGGGAAGCGCAACGACAACGAGATCGCCGCGGCCCGGCGCCTTATTCACGGTACGGCGAGAGGGCGAGATCCGCCTGCGCGGCCTCGAGCCAGTCCATGGTTTCCTTCTCACCTTCCGACCGGGCTATGGCCAGCGACTGTCGCCTCGCCTCGGCTCTGAACGCCGATGTCCGCGTGTCGCGAAGACGCAGGCGAAGCTCCCGAAAGCCTTCGGCCTTTCGCCGTTGCCGGAGATTTTTCATGCGGTCGGCTGAGGAACGTGCCATTGCCGGATTATAGCGTCACGCGTGACGTTCGGCCAGTCAGCCCGCCTTCAGCCAGTCCGGCGGCGGTTCGTCGCCGCCCTCCTCCTCGATCGGCCCGAGCGCTTCCATCACGCGCGATTGCGGGAAGATCGCGATCGCCTCGGTCCCCTCGCGGAGCTTCGATTTCAGCTCGAACTTGCCGTCGTGCATGAGCACCAGGGCCTGGACGATGGGGAGGCCAAGGCCGGCGCCCTGCTCGGCGCTCTTGATCGCCAGCGACCCCTGCCCGAAGGGCGAGAGCACGATCGGAATCTCCTCGGGCGGAATGCCGGGACCGTTATCCTTGATCGAGACCAGCTGGCCGCCGCCCGGCGCCGCCTCGACGCGGGCAACGATCTCGCCGTCGGTCGGCGTGAACTTGATGGCATTGCCGATGAGGTTGAGGACGATCTGGCGCACCGCCCGGTCGTCCGCCCAGATGCGCGGCAGGCCGCGCTGGTAGTTCTCGCGCACCGTGATGCCCTTGTTGCGCGCGCGCAGCTGCAGGAGATGGACGCATTCCTCGACCACGCTGACCAGGTTCACCGGCTCCTCGTAGAGTTCGTGCCGCCCGGCCTCGATCCGCGACAGGTCGAGGATCTCGTTGATGAGGTTGAGAAGGTGCTGGCCGCTGGCATGGATGTCGGCGACGTAGTCGCGGTAGGTCGGGTTCTCCATCGGCCCGAGCACGCCTTTCTTCATCACCTCCGAAAAGCCGAGGATGGCGTTGAGGGGCGTGCGCAGCTCGTGGCTCATGGTCGCCAGGAACCGCGACTTGGCGAGATTGGCCTCCTCGGCGCGCCGGCGGGATTCGTCGGAGATCGACTTGGCCGTCTCCAGTTCGGCGATGAGCAGGTCCTTCTCGGCGCGGTATTCCAGCGTCGTCAGCGCCGATTTGTGCAGTCGCGAGGCGAGGATCAGGAAGAAGACCTGGGTGCCGAGCGCCATCGCCGCCAGCGCGATGAACAGGAATTGGTTGTGGGTGAGGTAGATCGCCGCCAGCGTCAGCGTGACTGGCACCGTGCCGGCGACCGCCGCGGCCGGCAGCGAGGCGCTGAGCATGGTGGTGACCGAGACGATCACCAGCATGGTGGCGAGCTGGAAGATTTCCAGTCCCGTGCCGGAGTCGGTATAGGCCGGCACCATCACCAGCATCGCCGCCCAGGCAAGGCCGCTCACGGCTTCGATGAGCGTGAACCGGCGCGTCCACATCGCGGTGGCGGCAGCGGTCGCCGGGGCGGAGACCAGCGTGCGGCAGAGCCAGATCGTCACGCCCTGCAGGGCCAGCACGATGGCGGCCCAGGCGAGGACGCGCGGCGGGCCGATCCACGTCGCCCCGGTCGCGGCGACGGTGACGACGAGGAGCGGCAGCGCGTAGGTCGCGCTCAGCCGGTTGCGGGCGTAGGTGAGAATCAGCTCCTGGTCGAAGGCGGGGCGCGTTCCGGTCGACGAGGTCAGGCGCTCGCGCTGCGAGCGGATCGTGCGCGCGACCGCGCGCCGGTGCTCTGCACGCTCCCGGTTGGCGGCGGTCTTCTGCGTGTCGCCCGAACTTGCGCTCATTCCTGCTTCCGACGGTGCTGACCGCGGCCGTTCGAAGCTCAGGCGTAAACGGAAAGGCTTAATTTTCCGGCGACGGACGGAAACGCAGCACCGCGGATTGACACCGGGTGAGCAGAAAAATATTCCAGTGCAGCAACTGCCTCACCGGGATCGCCGCGATGATCGATCGGCTCGATAGAAAAATCCTTCAGATCCTCCAGGAAGACGCCACCGTTCCGGTCGCCGAGATCGGGCGGCGCGTCGGCCTGTCCACGACGCCCTGCTGGCGGCGCATCCAGAAGCTCGAGGAGGACGGCGTTATCGTCGGGCGGGTCGCGGTCCTCGATCCGAAGAAGATCAATGCCCGGGTGACCGCCTTCGTCTCGATCGTCACCAACCAGCACAATGAGGAATGGCTGCGCCGCTTCGCCGAGGTGATCCGCGACTTCCCCGAAGTGGTCGAGTTCTACCGGATGGCCGGGCAGGTGGACTACCTTCTGCGCGTCGTCGTTCCCGACATCGATTCCTACGACGCGTTCTACAAGCGGCTCATCGCCAAGATCGAAATCTCGGACGTGTCCACTTCGTTTGCGATGGAGCAGATCAAGTACACGACGAGCCTGCCGCTGAGCTACGTCGTTCTCGACAAGGAAAAGGCGAACGTCGCCTGATCCGGATGGCCCCGGCGCGGGAGGGAACGAAGAGCATGATGTTGCGCGCCATCCTCGGAGCCGCCGTCCTCGCTGCGGCCATCGCCGCCCCGCCGGCATGGAGCGCCGACAAGCCCGGTCCCGCCCTACACGCCTCGGTCATCGACGGCATTGCCGAAGCGCTGTTGCAGGACGGCGCGACCGCGCCGCAGCGATCGGGCTTCGTGATGGGCGCCGGCCCGGATGCCAGCCCGAAGTACTATTTCGAGAACGGCGGGTCCGTGGCGGGTCCGATCAGCTTTTCCGAGCTGACCGCACGCCTGGCAGCCGGAACAATTCGTCTCGACACCGTCCTCTGGAAGGAGGGCATGGCCGCATGGATGCAGGCCCGCTACCTGCCCGAGATCGCGGTGCTTTACGACCGGCGCACCGACCGCCCGGCGGTAACGCCCGCCGAGCCGCCGGTCGAGGTCCTGCCGGTGGCGCCGGCTCCGCAGCCGGCCGTCGCGCCGTCGCCCGCTCCCGCCGACACCCCGCCTGCCGTCGCGCCCGCGGCAGTAGTCGCGCCGACCGGCCCGGCAATACCGGCCAACGGTCCGACCGGCCCCGCGGTCGCCGACGTCGCGCCCGCCGCTCCGGTTCAGCCGGCCGACGCCGTCACCACGCCGACCGGGCCCACCGGTCCCGCCGTCGTTCCCGCCGGGCCTGCGGTCGCGCCGGCAACCGCCCCGCCCGCCGGGCCGGCGCAGCCCGAACCGGCGGCGGTGGCCGACCCGGCCTTCACCGAATACATGGTCGGCACCTGGACCTTCCCCGACAACGGCAATCCGCCGTCGATCCTGACCGCCAACCTTCTCCCGACCGGCGAGATAACCGGCACCTTCGATACCGCGCCGCCCAACCGCACGGAGCGGATCAGGATCGCGGTCAGCGGCAGATGGATCGCCGCGCGCATCGACGCCACGCACCTCGGCCTGACGCTCGACATGCTCTTCAAGCTGAACGATCGCGCCAGCCCGGTGAAGACCGTGACCCCGCTTGAAATCGTCGACCATGACACCCTGCGCGATGCCGGCGGGGGCCTCAACAAGCGCGCGCCGGGCTGAACGGCCGGAATGCCATGCTTCCGCCGCAAGCGCCGGTGAGAGCTAGGGCGAGGGAGAGGGGAATGCGTCTTCACAGGTTTGGGTGGGTTGTCGCCGCGCTCGTCGCCGCAGCACTGACGGCCGGCTCGGTTGAGGCGCAGGTCGCCAGGGAAGAACCGGCCACCGGCCTCATCTTCACACCGGCCGACCAGCTCCGCGGCATCCCGCTCGCCTCCAGTCCCTATTCCGGCGCGGAACTGCCGTCGTCAGTCGATCTCAGCGACCGCATGCCGCCGCCCGGTGACCAGGGCCACCAGCAATCCTGCGTCGGCTGGGCGATCGCCTACGCGCTGAAGTCCTACCAGGAGAACCTCGAGCTGCGCTGGGGCTACCAGAACCCCGAGCACCTGTTCAGCCCGGCTTACATCTACAACCAGATCAACAATGGCGTGGACGGCGGCTCGCAGTTCGTCGACGCGCTGAACCTGCTTTCCTCGCAGGGCGTCGCCCCGCTTTCGGCGATGCCCTACACGCCGGCCGATTTTCGTGCCCAGCCGAGCCCCGAGGCCCGCAACGCTGCCAGGCCCTACCGCATCGATACCTGGCGGCAGGTCAACATCTACGACACGCGCGAGGTCAAGGCGCAGCTGAACGCCGGCTACCCGGTGATCATCGGCGTCGTCGTCGACGATGCCCTCATCAACCTGCAGCGCGGACAGATCTGGAACAGCCCCGGCAGTCCGCCGCGCGGCGGCCATGCGATGCTGGTCGTCGGCTACGACGACGCCCGCAATGCCTTCAAGGTGATCAACTCCTGGGGCCAAGGCTGGGCCGATGGCGGTTACGGCTGGATCGACTACACCTATTTCCGCTCCGTCGTCCGCGAGGGCTATGTCGCCAAGGATGCGAGCGACAGCGCCAGTCCGGCCGAAGTGCCGGTCGCGGTCAATCCGCCGACGACCCCGCCCGCCGTCGCCACCGGCGTCACCTTCTCGGTCACCGGCGTCCAGCACAACGTCAACAATCTCGGCGTGATCGGGATGGTCTTTACCGGCGTCGTCGACGTGCCGGCGGATACCCGCGGCCAGTTGCAGGTCGTCATCCGCGTCGCGAGCGCGCCGCCGGGCGGCGGGGCCGGCGCGGTCGGCCCGCCGGTGCACAGCGTCAATCCGGCCTATGCGACGCCGAACGGCGAGGCCGCGACCGGGACGCCGGCGATGCCGCTGCAGGGGCAGGCGGTCCACACGACCTGGTACGCCTTCCTGCCCTACGCGACGCTCCAGATCCCGCGGAACACGCGGAACGATCTGGTCGCCCTTCCGACCATCTACCTCAACCAGTTCGGCGTCCGCGACGGCGTCGCGATTCCCTTCTTCGTCGTGCTGCCGGACGAAACCACCAAGTACTACATCGGCGACAACGGAAAGGCCGTCGGCCCGCTCGATTTCGCCGATCTCGCCGAGCGCGTGTCGAAGGGCACCGTCACCGGCGACACCTATGTCTGGAAGAACGGTACGCCGAACTGGATTCTGGCGAAGGACGATCCCGGCCTCGCCAGCATTCTGGCGATCCCGCGCGAGGACACGATTCCGACGGTGACGCCGGGGAGCGCCGCCGCCGCCGACACGACCCGGTTCATGCTCGGCAAGTGGCAGCTGTCCGGACAGGGACCGCCGGGGACCGTCGCGCCTGCCACCTTCACCATCGATTTCGGCGCCGACGGCAACATCACCGGCGACTATGCCTATACGCCCGCCGGCTATTCGACGCCGATCAGCGCGCCGATCGTGGGCGTGTGGACCGCCGAGCCTGCTGGCGACAAGCGCATCAAGCTGTCGATGCGGATCCGTGTCCAGTCGCAGACCTCGACCCAGATGCCGGAGAGCTACACCACCACCGTCATGGAAGTGATCGACGGCGACACGCTTCGCGACCTTGCCGACGGGACGCTGACCAAGCGGGTGAAGACTAGCTCCTGAGCGCCCGCGCCGCGATCGCGGCGATCCGCGCGGGATCGGAGAGTTCGCGGACGGCATCCTTGCCGATCCAGCGCGCCGTCTTGTCCTCCGATGCGGCGAGCTTCCCTGCGAGCGCCAGCGCCTTGCGGTGGAGGCCGGGCGAATGCTTGCCGATCTGGCGGAGCGCCCAGTTGACCGCCTTCCTGACGAAATTCCGCGGGTCGGTCGCGTGCTCCTCGACGAGGGCGAGGAAGGGCAGGAACTCGGCGTCCTTCGCCTGTCTCGCGCGCACCGTATAGCCCGCGATCGTGGCGAAGGCAGCCCGGCGGACGAATTCGCGCTCGTCCTTCGCCCAGGCCGCGATCCGCTCCGGGGCGTAGGGCGTCGCCGCGAAAAGCTTCATCGAGACCTGGTCGCAGAGGTCCCATGAGTCGAAGTCGGCGGCCCAGGCATCCATCTGCGCCGGAGTCACCAGCTTCGGGTCTTCGATGAGGCCGGCCAGGATGCGCGCTTCGTGGATGCCGGTCCGCCAGAGTTCCGCCGCGAGCGCGTGGTCGCGCCGGTATTTCCGCGCCAGCGGCCGCGAGGCCGCCATCGACACGCCGAGGGCGCGCGCGGTGTTGATGCCGTAGCGCGCCATTCCCTGGCGGTTGGCCTCCGAGCCGAGCGCCCGCAGCTCGGCGACGACAGCGGCCGCGCGCGGCGACAGGGCCGCCGCGCTCCCCGCCATCAGTCGCGCTCGAGGCGCGCGATCAGGCTCGACGTATCCCAGCGCCGGCCGCCCATCTTCTGGATGTCGCCGTAGAACTGGTCGACCAGCGCCGTCACCGGCAGGCGGGCCTGGTTGCTGCGCGCCTCGGCGAGGCAGATCGACAGGTCCTTCCGCATCCAGTCGACGGCGAAGCCGAAGTCGAACTTGCCGGCATTCATCGTCTTGTAGCGGTTCTCCATCTGCCAGGACTGCGCCGCGCCCTTGGAAATCACCGACACAACCTGCTCGACGTCGAGGCCCGCCTTCCGGGCGAAATGGATGCCCTCGGCGAGGCCCTGGACGAGCCCGGCGATGCAGATCTGGTTGACCATCTTGGTGAGCTGGCCGGCGCCGGCCGGACCCATCAGCCCGACCATCCGGGCATAGGCCGAGATCACCGGCCTGGCCCGTTCGAACACGTCCGGGTCGCCGCCGACCATCACCGTGAGCTGGCCGTTCTCGGCGCCCGCCTGTCCGCCCGAGACCGGCGCGTCGAGGAAGCCGATGCCGGATCCGGCCGCCGCGGCGTGGAGCTCGCGGGCGACGGTCGCCGATGCGGTCGTGTTGTCGATGAGGGTCGCCCCGGCCGTCATGCCGGCGAGGGCGCCGTCGGCGCCGAGCGTCACCGCCCGGAGATCGTCGTCGTTGCCGACGCAGGTGAAGACGAATTCCGCGCCCGCCGCCGCGGCGCGCGGGGTTGCCGCCTTCCGGCCGCCGAACTTCGCCACCCAGGCATCGGCCTTGGCGGCCGAGCGGTTATAGACCGCAACCTCGTGCGAACCGCGCGTCTTGAGGTGGCCGGCCATCGGAAAGCCCATGACGCCGAGACCGATGAACGCGACTTTTGCCATGCCGGAAGCCCTTCGTTTGCCGATGCGGAAAGCGCGAACGTTCTAGACCAGTCGCCGCGCGCCGTCAGCAGACGGGCGGCTAGCGGGCGGCGCGGCGGACGCTGCGGAGATGGCGGGTGAGCCCCCGCTCGATGCCGCCGACGCCGAGGCTCACCGCCTGCACGATGACCAGATAGAAGACCGCCGCCCAGACATAGAACGAGATGTCGTAGGTCTTGGAATAGGCGAAGCGCGTCTCTCCCATGATGTCGAGGACGGTGACGAGGCTCGCCACCGAGGAAGCCTTGGCGAGCAGGATCAGTTCGTTCCCGTAGGGACGCAATGCGCTGATCAGCGCCTGCGGCAGGATCACCTTCCAGGTCGTCACCACCGTATGGAGGCCGAGCGCCGTGGCCGCCTCGCGCTGGCCCCTGGGGACGTTGCGGACGGCGCCCGCCAGGATCTCGCTCTGGTAGGCCGCGGTGTTGAGCGAGAAAGTGAAGAGCGCGCAATAGAAGCCGTCGCGGAAGAACCACCACAGGCCGGCGGCCTTCAGCTCCGCGTTGAACTGACCGGCGCCGTAGTAGATGAGGAAAAGCTGGGCGAGGAGCGGCGTGCCCCGGAAGAAATAGGAGTAGGCGAGCGCCAGCCCCCGTGCCGGGAGGTTGCGGGACAGCCGCCCCATCGCGACCGGGATCGAGAGCCCGGCCCCGATGACGAACGAAATCCCGGTCAGTTCGAGCGTCGTCACGAAGCCGTCGAGAAGTCGCGGGCCGAAGCGGTCGAGACTCTCGGCATCGATCCGGACGATCAGCCCGTACGCCGCGGCGATCCCCGCCAGCCCGCAAAGCCCGACCAGCACGAGGCCGAGCGGCGTGACGTTGTCCATGCGCCCCGCCGCGGCATGCCGGATGGCGGCCTCGGTCATTGCTTGAGTCCTCGCGACGCCCAGCGCTCGACCCGCCCGATGCCGGCCGACGAGACGAGCGAAATGACGAGGTAGATCAGGCAGGCAACGGCGAAGAAGAAGAACGGCTGCTTGGTCGAGGCGACCGCCACCTGGGTCTGGCGGATGATGTCGTTGAGCGTGATCACCGAGACCAGGGAGGTGTCCTTGAGGAGGAGCAGCCACTGGTTGGAGAGGCCCGGCAGGGCGAGGCGGACGAGCTGCGGCAGGATGACCAGACGCAGCACCTGCCGTCGGCGCAAGCCGAGCGCATAGCCCGATTCGAACTGCTCGGCGTGGATTGCCCGGAATGCCGAGAGGAACACCTCGCCGGCATAGCCCGAGAATACCAGGCCGAGCGCCACCATGCCGGCGATGAACGGGCTGATCTCGAACTCGCTATGGAAGAGCGCGGCGACGACCGTCGAGACGAGATATTGCGATCCGTAATAGACGATGAAGAGCGTGAGCAGCTCCGGCAGGGCCCGGAAGACGGTCGTGTAGAGGCGCGCCGACAGGCGAACCAGCGGGTCGCTCGATTGCCGGCCGAGCGCGACGAAGAAGCCCGCGACGATCCCGAGGGGAAGGGTCGCGACCGCAAGCCCGATCGTGATCGCGATTCCGCTTGCCAGCTCGTCGAGCCAGCCGCCATCGCCCCATCGCAGTAGGTCGAGGAACTTCTGCAATCCGTCGCCTGCGTCCTGCCCGGCGCATCTTCACCGGAGCGGCGGGGCCGGCTCTCTGCCGGCCCTCGCCATTGGCCTTTTCGGCTAGCCGCCGTAAGCGTCGAACTTGAAGTACTTGTCGTTGATTTCCTTGTACTTGCCGTTCGCGCGGATTGCCGCGAGCCCCTTGTTGAAGAGCTCCTTGAGGTCGGTGTCTTCCTTGCGCACGCCGATGCCGGCGCCCTTGCCGTGAATTTCCGGTACCGGCTTGATCATCGCGCCGATCTTGCAACAGGCGCCGTCCGGCGTGGCCAGCCATTCGGTGAAGACGACCACGTCGTCGATCCCGGCATCGAGGCGCCCGGACGCGAGGTCGAGGTTACGTTCTTCGGCGGTCTTGTAGTACTTGATCTCGGCATCCTTGTAGAACTTCTCGGCATAGGCCGCGTGCGTCGTCGATGACTGGACTCCGATCGACTTGCCGGCAAGCGCCGCGGGATCGGCGCTCGTAATGTCGCTGTCCTTGGGCACCACCAGCGCCGGCGGCGTGTTGTAGACCTTGTCGGTGAAGTCGATCTGCTTCAGCCGCTCCTCGGTGATCGACATCGAGGACAGGATCGCATCGATCTTGCCCGCCTGGAGGGCCGGGATGATGCCGTCCCAGTCCTGGTTGCTGAATTCGCATTTCAGTTTGACCTCGGCGCAGACCGCGTTGCCGATGTCGATGTCGAAGCCGACGATGTTACCGCCCGAATCCTGCGATTCGAAGGGCGGATAGGTCGCGTCGGTGCCGATGCGGACGGTGGTTGCGGTCCAGTCCTTCGCAGATGCAGCGCCGGTCGCGAGGGCGAGCGCAAGGAGCGCCCCGGTAGTCGCCTTTACGATGAAACGCATGGGGAAAAGCCCGTTCTGGTTGCGACAGCCTCGGGGGACGCCGACGGCGACCCCCCGAATTGGCTACAGCTTTCACCTTTCCCGGAGCGGGCGCAACCCGGATCGGGTGCGGATCGGGGGGCTCAGTTGAGCGCGATGATGGCCGCGTTCAGGACCGCGGCGAAGGCGACCCATGCCATGTAGGGGAAGAGAAGGATCGCGGCGCTGTGCGAGATTCTCCAGAACATCGCGATCGTGAGCGCAATCGCGCCGAGGAGAACGATGATCACCCCGAGAGCCAGTACCGGTTCGTGTGCCCCGAAGAACGCGAATGACCAGGCCACATTGATCGCGAGCTGGACGAAATAGGCACCGATCGCGGTCCAGCGGTCGCCCTCGCTCCATCCGTCGCCGTGCGCGTCGTCGGAATCCGCACGCCAGACCTGCCAGGCCGCGGCGGCCATCAGCGTATAGAGAATGCCCCAAACGATCGGGAAGACGCCGTTCGGCGGGCTGAGGAACGATTTGTTGAGGCCGGCATACCAGGTCGTGACATTGGGCGTGGTGACCACCGCGCCGATCCAGGCGGCGCCGTAGGTGATCGCGAGGAAGGCGGCAAGCCCCAGCGCCTGCTGCCAGGGCGCCCGGCGCTCGTGATGGCCGATCGGCCCGAAGTGGGCGAAGTGCGCGCTCATGGGTGCCCCGTTTTCGCTGGTCGTCGCTCCGTTCAATGCGCTCGCCGGCCGGGAGGTTCCCATGCGACGATTGACCCGGGATGACAAAGGTCTAGATTCCCGGCCCTTTCTCCCGCCCGGAGTGCGATTTGCCCGCGATCAGCAAGGATGACGTGCTTGCCCGCCTGAGGGGTGTGGCGAGCCCGACCGGGGGAGACATCGTCTCGGCCGGCATGGTCTCCGACGTCTTCATTTCGGGCGGCAAGGTGATGTTCTCGATCACGGTCCCTGCCGACCGTGCGCCCGAATTCGAGCCGGTCCGGCAAACGGCCGAGGCCGCCGTCCGCGCGCTGCCCGGCGTCGAGGGCGCGATGGTCGTGCTGACTGCGGAGAAGAAGCCCGGCGCCGCGCGCCCCGCGCCGCCCACCCGGCCGGCCGCCCCACCGCGGGGAAGCGCTCCTCCGCCGCCCCATGCCCACAGCCACGGACCGCGCGAGGCGCCGCCCTCCGGCCGCACGCGTCCCGGTGTCCCCGGCATCCGTTCCATCGTCGCGGTGGCGAGCGGCAAGGGCGGCGTCGGCAAGTCGACGGTCGCGGTCAACCTCGCCCTCGGCCTCAAGGCGAACGGCCTGAAAGTCGGCATCCTCGATGCCGACATCTACGGCCCCTCCATGCCGCGGCTGCTCGGCCTCAAGGGCAAGCCCGAGACGATCGGCAACCGGCTGCTGAAGCCGATGGAGAACTACGGCATCAAGGTCATGTCGATGGGCTTCCTCGTCGAGGAGGAGACGCCGATGATCTGGCGCGGCCCGATGGTCATTTCGGCGCTGACCCAGATGCTCCGCGAGGTCGAATGGGGCGAACTGGACGTGCTCGTCGTCGACATGCCGCCGGGCACCGGCGACGCGCAGTTGACCATGGCGCAGCAGGTCCCGCTCGCCGGTGCCGTCATCGTCTCAACGCCGCAGGACCTCGCGCTCATCGATGCGCGGAAGGGCCTCAACATGTTCCGCCGCGTCGACGTGCCGGTGCTCGGCATCGTCGAGAACATGAGCTACTTCATCGCCCCCGATACCGGCCACCGCTACGACATTTTCGGCCATGGCGGGGCCCGCCGCGAAGCCGAGCGCCTGGAAGTGCCGTTCCTCGGCGAGGTGCCCCTGGTGATGGCGATCCGCGAAATGTCGGACGCCGGCACGCCGATCACGGTTGCGGAGCCGGGTGGCCCGCATGCCGCGATCTTCCGGCAGATCGCCGCCGAGGTCGTCGCCGGCATCGCGCGCGAGCGCGACCGCGGCCATGCGGCGCCGAAGATCGTAATGGAATAGGTCAGTCATCCGCCCACATGCGGAGCAGATTGGCGCTGGTCTTCGAGAGGAGGTCGAACTCCGGCGTCTTGCCGCTCGCCGCAAAGAGCTGCTGCCGCGCCGTATCGAGGTCGAAGAGCAGCTCGCGCTGCGCGGCGTCGCGGATGAAGCTCCGCGCCCAGCCGACCGCGGCAAGCCGCATGCCCCGCGTCACCGGCTCGACCCGGTGGAGCGTGGTCGACGGATAGGCGACCAGTGACCCGGCCGGCAACTTCACCTCGTCCTCGCCGCCCGAGGTCTCGATCACCAGCGCGCCGCCGTCATAGGTCGCCGGGTCGCTGAGGAAGAGTGTGAACGACACGTCGGTCCGCATGTCGCCCATCAGCGCATCGTCGACGTGGCTGCCATAGTTCATGCCGGGCTCGTAGCGCGACAGGATGAGCGGCGTCAGCGCCTTCGGCCGTGCGGCAAGGCGGAAGAGCGGGTTGTCGCGGATCGCCGCCGCCAGCGTCTCGCGGAGGGCGGCCACCGCTCCGTCGATGCCGGAAGCCTGCAGGTTGTTCTTGACCAGCCTCGCGTGCCAGCCGGCAGTGGCGCGGCCGTCGACGAAAGTCGCCTCGGCAAGCGTTTCCCGCGCCCGGGCTGCCGCGCCTTCATCGATCACGGCGGAGATGACGTAATACACCTGTCACATCTTCCTTGTAGTTATTCCAGTTCCAGAGAGTATATTTTGAACTATTCTGAATTGGCTCTGTAATTGTGATCAGTAAACCAATTGTTCTGACTGGACAAGCCTTCTGTATTTTGCGATGACCTGCCCGTCTTGAAGAAGAGGGCGCAATGAAGAAAAGCACGAAGACCTGGCTGGGCGTCGGCATTTTTGCGCTGGCGGGAACGGCGCTTTCGCCGCTGGCGCCGGCCTCGGCGGAGGGCGGCGAGGCCTCGCTGGTGAAATCCGGCGCCGCGGTTCCGCCGGCAGCTCCTTTCCTGCTCCTTGCCGCGGGCGGTGAAGGCGGCGAGGGCGGCGGCGAAGGCGGCCTCGCGCCGGAAAGTTACGCGCTTCCGGGCAGCGCTCCCTTTGCCTACGACGCCGGGGCCGAGATCGCCGCCTACGCCGAAGGCGTCCACCGGAGCTACGTCGCGGCCGCGGCCGCGGCGAAGCGGATGCAGGAGGCGATCGCCGCCTTCCTCGCCGATCCGACCCGAGAGAAGCTCGCCGCGGCGCGCGCGGCCTGGGTCGCCGCCCGCCCGGCCTATCTCGTCACGGAAGCCTTCCGCTTCTATGACGGCCCGATCGAGGACATCGAGGGCCGCCTCAATGCCTGGCCGCTCAACGAGGCCTTCCTCGACTACGTCGCCGGCAAGCCGGATGCCGGCATCATCAACGACCCGGCCATCCCGATCTCGCTCCTCTCCATCGACGAGCGCGACCAGGTGAGCGACGAGAGCAACGTCACCACCGGCTGGCACGCGGTCGAGTTCCTGCTCTGGGGTCAGGACCTTTCCGCGACCGGCCCCGGCGCCCGTCCCGCGTCCGACTACGCGCCGGGCGAGGGCAACAACGACCGGCGGCGGCGATATCTCGAACTGGTCACCGGCCAGCTCGTCTCCGATATTGCCCGCCTTGCCGATTCTTGGGCGCCCGGCGCCGACAATTACGCGAAGGCCTTCCGCGCTTTGGCGCCGCGCGAGGCGATCGGGCGCATCCTCAACGGCATGGCGGTTCTCGCCGGCTCCGAGCTGATGTCCGAGCGGATGGCCGTCGGGCTCGATTCCGGCGACCAGGAAGACGAGCATTCCTGCTTCAGCGACACCACGCACCAGGACTTCGTCTTTGACGTGAAAGGCATCGCCGATGTCTGGAACGGCACGACGGCCGGAGGAAACGGCGCCGGCATCGGCGGGCTGGTGCGCCGCGTCGATCCGGCGCTGGCCGGGAGGGTGGACGGGCTGGTCGCCGACGCGGTAGCCAGGGTCGCCGCGCTCGGCGATCCGTGGGACCGGGTCCTGGCCGCGCCTCCCGGCAGCCCGCCGCGCGAGGCCGCCGAGGCGGCGGTGCAGGCGCTGGGCGCCCTCGGCCAGGGTCTGAAGGAAGCGGGCGAGAAGCTGGGCGTTCTCGTCCAGATTCCGTCCTGAGAAGAGCGTGGCCCGAGCATGAAGCAGAGCCTTGCCGCGCACTGAAGCCACGTCCGTCCGCCGCCCCGGCGGGTGGCGGGGGAAGCGCCTCGCCGTCCTCGCCCTCGCGGCCCTCGCCGCGGCCGCCGCCGTCCCGGGCATCCGCGCGGCGGGCGACAATCCGGTCCGCGCCGCGCTGGTCGCCGCGCCCTTCTCGCCGAACCTCGGCGGCGACACGACCCGGGTCATCGCCACCGACAAGGCGTTCACCTACATGGCCGCCAATTCGCCCGGGGCGCGAGAGCGGCCGTTCTTCTTCGGCAACCGCATCTTCAACACCAACTGGGTCGAGTACCCAGCCTCGGTGAAACTGTTCGACGGCCTCGGACCGCTCTTCAACCGCAACTCCTGCTCCGGCTGTCATGTCCGCGACGGCCGCGGGCGCCCACCCGAGACCGCCGGCGGCCCGATGGATTCGATGCTCGTCCGCCTGTCCGCGCCGGACGGGAAGGGCCCGCACCCCGAATACGGCGACCAGCTCAACGACAATGCCGTGCTCGGCGTGAAGCCCGAGGGCAGGGCGCTCGTCGACTATACCGAAGCGGCCGGATCCTACGGCGACGGCACCCCGTACACGCTCCTCGTTCCGCACTACCGCTTCGCCGGCCTCGCCTACGGTCCGCTCGACGATGCCCCGTTCAGCCCGCGCGTCTCGCCGCAGGTGATCGGCCTTGGCCTCCTCGCGGCGGTGCCGGACGCGACGCTGGAAGCGCTCGCCGATCCCGACGATGCCGACGCCGACGGCATCTCCGGCCGGATCAACTGGCTGCCGGACGGCAAGGGCGGGCAGGCGATCGGCCGCTTCGGCTGGAAGGCCAATGTCGCGACGCTCCGCGAGCAGGCGGCCGGCGCCGCGCATGGCGACATCGGCCTTACCTCGTCGCTCTTCCCGGCGAAGAACTGCACGCCGGTGGAGAAGGACTGCGTCGCCGCGGCGGCCGATACCGGTCCCGACCTCGGTGACAGCTTCCTCGACCGGCTGGTCCTTTACGTCGAGACCATTGCCGTGCCGAATGCCCGGATCGACGGGCCGGCGGCCGAGCATGGGCTCGACCTCTTCCGCCGCTTCGGCTGCGCGTCCTGTCATGTCCCGACATTGAAGACCGCGGCGAACGCGCCGTTCCCCGAACTCGCCGGCCAGACGTTCCATCCCTTCACCGACCTTCTCCTCCACGACATGGGCGAGGGCCTCGCCGATCGTCGCCCGGACGGTTCGGCGACCGGCTCGGAATGGCGGACGCCGCCGCTCTGGGGGCTCGGCCTCGTACCCCGCGTCAACGGCCACGACCGCCTCCTCCATGATGGCCGCGCCCGCGGCTTCGCCGAGGCGATCCTCTGGCATGGCGGCGAGGGCGAGGCCGCGAAGGAAGCGTTCCGCACGGCAGACGCGGCGGACCGCAAGGCGCTGATCGATTTCCTGGAAGGACTCTGACCTCAGGGCCCTGTGGCAGGCGGCCCTCCACTGGGCCGCCGCCGCTCCCGTGTCGTTTGGGAGAGGCGGCGACCGCTGTGCTGCCCACCCCCGCCGTCCCCCTGCGAAAGCGGAAACCGGGACAGAGCCTCGATACGGTGCTGCACCTTCCACCGGCGATTTAGCTGTGGATTGAACCGGCCCGGCTGCCCCGGCCGTGGCCGTTCTGATACCAGAACGGAAAGAGAAGGAGCCGAACGTGGCCGAGCCAAGAGCGGAAAAGGCCTTCCCGGTTTCGTGGGATCAGTTCCATCGCGACGCCCGCGCGCTCGCCTGGCGCCTGGGCGGGCAGGGCGGCAAGACCTGGCAGGCGATCGTTTGCGTCACCCGCGGCGGGCTCGTGCCGGCGGCGATCATTGCCCGCGAACTGGGCATCCGCCTGATCGAGACGGTCTGCGTCGCCTCCTATCACGAGTACCGCGATCAGGGCGGCCTGGAGGTGCTGAAGCGGGTCAGCCCGGAAATCATCAACCTGGCCGGCGGCAGCGGCTCAGCGGTGCTGGTCATCGACGACCTCGTCGACACCGGAAAGACCGCCAGGCTCGTCCGCGAAATGCTGCCGCGCTGCCACTACGCGACGATGTATGCCAAGCCGGCCGGCCGGCCGCTGGTCGATACGTTCATCACCGAGGTCAGCCAGGACACCTGGATCTACTTCCCCTGGGACATGGGCTATTCGTTCCAGCCGCCGATCGCGCAGGGAACCGCCGGTTAGATCCCGTCGAATTCGCGCCCGGCCGTTTACCCTGCCGTGCAAACGGCCCGTATCGTGGCGAAAACGTCAAAATCGGTGGGACGGTTTAATCCTATCTTTGCGGTTTGCAGTGCATTTCCGGCGGTGATCGGGCCTATCCTGCCCGCCGCTGGGATCGACACGCTCCAACAACATGGCTGCTTCGCTGGCCGCTTCGATCCTGGCCTGCATCGCCATCGCGCTGTTGGCGATCGACCGCCAGTCAGCCCTGAGGCGTATCAGGCAATCCGAGCAGAGCTTCCGCGACCTGTACGACAACCTCCGTGAAGGCGTCTTCCGCTCGACGCTCGGCGGCAGGATGATCAGCGCCAACCCCGCGCTGGTCAGGCTGAACGGTTACGAGTCCGAGGCCGAGATGCTCGCCGGGGTCAACGATATCGCCACCGAGTGGTACGTCGATCCGCAGCGGCGTGCCGAAATACACGATATCCTCCTGCGCCAGGGAAAGGCCGAGGGCATCGTCTCGGAGGTCTACCGGCATAAGACGCGAGACCGGATCTGGATCGAGGAGAACACGCGGCTGGTCCGCGACCGGGTAACCGGGGCGCCGCTCTACTATGACGGCACCGTGCGCGAGGTTACCGAGACGGTGAGGCGCCTCGAACTGCAGGCGCGCTACGACAAGATCACCTCGATCATGCCGGTCTGCCTCTACCAGCACAGGATGGGACCGGATGGCACGTCCCAGATCCCCTATGCGAGCGCAGGCCTCAAGACAATTCTCGGCATCGATCCAGAGGATGTGGTCCAGGACGGCTCGCTGCTTCTGAAGCGGATTCACCCCGAGGATCGCGAGCGGGTGATGGCGTCATTCCGGCACGCCATCGCAGCCATGTCGATGCGCGAATGCGAGTACCGGATCATCACCCCCGACGGCATCGAGAAATGGGTGTTCGGGCAGTCGGTGCCGGAGCGCGAGCCGGACGGTTCGATCCTGTGGCACGGATCGATCAGCGACATCACCGGGCGGAAGCGCGCCGAAGCCCGGGTCGAGCGGCTTGCCTATTTCGATCCGCTGACCGACCTGCCCAACCGGACCTCGCTGATGAACCGGCTTGCCGAAATGGTCGCGGCCGTCGACGACGATTCGTGGTCCGCGGTCCTGTTCATCGACCTCGACCAGTTCAAGCAGCTCAACGACACCAAGGGGCACGAGACCGGCGACCGGATGCTGCGGCAGGTCGCTTCCCGCCTGTCCGCAGTGGCCGCCGGCAAGGCGTTCCTCGCCCGGCAGGGCGGCGATGAATTCGTGATGGTCCTCTGTCGGCTCGGCCGCGACCGCGGGGCGGCAGAGGCGGCGGCCGCGGCAGCCGGACGGGAGATCGCGGCGGCGCTGGTCGAGCCGTTCGTCCTCGACGGCATTTCCTTCCAGACCACCGCGAGCGTCGGCGTCGCGCTCTTCCTTCCCGCCGGGGCCAATATCGACGACGTCCTGAAGCGCGCCGACCTAGCAATGTATGAGGCGAAGAGCCTCCGCGGCGGCGGGCTCGCCTTCTTCGAGCCGAGGATGCTGGAGGAACTGGAAAGCCGGGTTTCGCTGACCAACGACCTCCGCCGCGCCATCCAGGAGGAGCAGTTCGATCTTCTCTTCCAGCCCCAGGTCGACGTTTACGGCCATTGGGTTTCGGCGGAGGCGCTGATCCGTTGGCATCATCCCTCGCGCGGCTATCTTGCGCCGGACGAATTCCTCGGCCTGGCGGAGAGCACGGGACTTTCGAGCGCCATCGACGCCTTCGTCCTGCGTGCGGCGGTGGGAGTCCTCGCGCGCTGGCAGGCCGATCCGGTCACGGCGCACCTGCACCTGGCGGTGAACATCACGGCGGCCCAGCTGGCACGGCGCGGATTTGCCGACAATCTGGTGAAGACCCTGGATGAGGCGGGCGCGGAGCCTTCCCGACTGACGCTGGAACTGACCGAGAAGGTCGTCCTCGGCGATACCGAAACGGTTCTGGCGACCATGCGCGAGCTTCGCGCGAAGGGCATCCGGTTCTCGCTCGACGATTTCGGCACCGGCTATTCTTCGCTCGCCTACTTGAAGAACCTGCCGATCGATGCGCTGAAGATCGACCGTACATTCGTCCAGGACCTCGAAGCCAGCGCCAACGACCAGTTCATCGTCCAGACGATCGTCAGCATCGCCCGGAACCTCGGCGTGGCGGTGGTCGCCGAGGGCGTCGAGACGGAGGTGCAGCGGCTGCTCCTCTGGCAGTTCGGCTGCCGTCTGTTCCAGGGCTACCTGTACTCGCGGCCGCTCTCGGCGCCCGAATTCGAGGCGACGCTCCGCCGTCAGGCGGCGACGAGCGGGACGCTCACGGAGAAGCTTCGCGCCTGATTCTCTCCGGCGCCTGGCCGCAGGAGCGAGGAAGCGGGCGAAAACCGGCCGGACCCGGCGTGCGCCTGCGACGCCTCATCCCAGCAATTCGCCAAGGCGCCGTTTCAATTCTTCCTTGACGGGTTCCGAGGCTTTGAGGATTTCGGCGGCACGCAGAAAATCGAGTGACCCGAAAACACCGACCGCCGGCCGCAAGAGAATGTCCGGCGCGCCCCGGTGAAGCTTCGCGCCGACGATTGTATGCGTCATGATGTCGAGCGCCAGAAACAGGGAATTGATCGGCGACGGAATCGTGCCCTCGGCGCATTCGATCGAGCGCGTGACGTCGACGGCCACGACGATATCCGCCGTGGCGCGCAGCGTGTCGAAGGGCAGGGGATTTACGGTCCCGCCGTCAATCAGCAACCGGTCGTCGTGCATCACGGGCTGCAATACGCCCGGTATCGCCATGGATCCGGCGACCGCAGAACGGAGAGACCCGGAGCGGATGACACGCTCCACGCGGTTCCAGACATCGGTCGTGACCACGTGCAGCGGTATCCTGAGTTCCTCGAAGGTTCGCGGCACCCTGTCCGGAAGAAATTCCTCCAGGACGACAGCCGCGTTAAGCTGGGCGCCGAGGCCGCGCAGGGATCCTGACTCGGCAAACCGCTTCCGCGCTTCTCCGAGCTGCAGCGAGAACAGCCGGCGCACGACCTCCGAACGCCCGAACAGCGTTTCCTCGGCATAGGCCCGGATTTCCCTGCCGCTCATCCCCGCCGCGTATCCCGACCCGACCACCGCGCCTATCGAGGCGCCGGCGACTGCAACCGGAGCGACGCCGAGCTCATCCAGGGCCTCGAGCACCGGAATATGCGCCAACCCGCGAGCCCCTCCCGATCCAAGGGCGAGGGCGACGGTGCGCGGCTTGCCGAGCGACTCCGGATGCTGGCGAGGTTGAGGGGGCATGGGCAAGGCAGCACCTACCGCTCTGGACCTTGGGCGTCGAAATTCCGCCGGCCGCGCCCAAGCTCAAGTCCAACCCGTCCGCGCGGAGAGCGCGCGCGGCCGTCCGAGGATGCCCGCGCCCTCGCTGCCGGTCGCTCGGGGCCGGCAGAGCCTGAGGATCAGGCCTTCAAAGCCACCGATGTCCGTCGGTGCTCCCCAGTCCGGCTTGCCGGACGATTCGACCGAGGCGTCCGCATCTTGACGCAAAACCGTGCCGGAACAATGGGCGGCATTCGGCCGATGCGCGGGACGCGGTGTTATCGCGCTGCGCTTGTTTGTGCTTTCATCCCTTGTGCACGAGCGACCGGGCCGACAGAGCGCGAACCGCCGTGCAACGCGTTAATGAACCCATTTCCCGGGAGCAGCAAAAACATGACGGAACGGATATTCGCCCCTGGGCGCGGCGCGGTGATCACCGGCGGCGCGAGCGGCATCGGCCTCGCGACGGCGAAGCAGCTTGCCGGCCGCGGCATGAACGTGCTGATCGCCGATCTCGACCAGGCGGCTCGACCGCGCGGCCGCCGAGATTCGGTCGGTTGCCAAAGCCGGCGCCGAGGTCAGCACGGTCCGTTGCGACGTCGCCCGGCGCGAGGACGTCGACCGGGTAAAGGAAGCCGCCGATGCAGTTCTCGGCGACATCGCATTCCTCATGAACAATGCCGGGACGGGACCGGGCGGCGGGCCGTTCGATCACTATGAGCGCTGGCAGCGCGTGATCGGAGTCAATCTCTGGGGCGTCATCAACGGCGTGCATGCGTTCCTGCCGGCGATGATCGCCGCGGGCAGGGAGGCGATCGTGGTCAATACCGGCTCGAAGCAGGGCATCACCTCGCCGCCGGGCGACACGGCCTATAACGTCTCGAAGGCCGGCGTGCGGGCGGTGACCGAAGGACTCCAGCACGCGCTCCGCAATACGAAGGACTGCCGGATCACCGCGCATCTACTCATCCCGGGCTGGACCTTCACTGGGCTGACCGCCGGCACGGCCGCCGAGAAGCCGGCGGGTGCGTGGACCGCGGACCAGGTAGTCGACTACATGTTCCAGTCGCTCGCCCGCGGGGATTTCTACATCCTTTGCCCGGACAACGAAGTGACCCGCGAGATCGACGCCCGGCGCATCCTCTGGGCCGCCGGAGACATCGTCGAGAACCGGCCGCCGCTTTCGCGCTGGCATCCCGACTACAAGGAAGCCTTCGCCCGATTCCTTGCCGCGAAGTGAGGGAGGGCGCGGCGGGACCGCACCCTCCCTTCTCGGCGTCAGAGGTCGACGCTGTCTTCGGTCTTGGGAGGAGACGAAGCGCGGATGGCGCGCGCGGCATCGCGGAGGATTCCGGCGACGCGGCGCTGCTCGTCTTCGCTGGCGCCGAGGCGTTCGGCGATGGCGGCCTTCAGCTCGCGGCGCGCGTCGTTGAGTTCATCCACGACATCCGGAATATCGCGGTCCGGCGCGGTGTCGCCGCCGCGGGTCGAGCGGTCCCACCAGGCGCGGGCCTGGGCCATCCGCTCGCCGAACTTGCGGATGCCGTTCAAGGCCATATCGGCGAGGTCGCGGTTCTCGTCGAGATGGGCGCGGCCGGCGGCGGTGATCGAGTAGGTCTTCTTGTTGCCTTCGCTGGCGGCGACCACGTAGCCGGCTTCCTCGAGGAAGGTCAGCGTCGGATAGACGACGCCCGGCGAGGGGCTGTAGATGCCGCTCGAGCGCTCCTCGAGCGCCTTGATGATGTCGTAGCCGTGCCGCGGCGTCTCTTCGAGGAGGGCAAGCACGATCAGGCGCAGGTCGCCGTCGGCGAGCATCTTGCCGACGCGGAACGCGCCGCCGCCCCATCCGCGGCCGCCGCGAAAACCGCGGCCCCATCCGCCGCCCGGCCCGCCACGCGGTCCGGCAAACCAGGCTTCGTCATTCCGCCCGTGATGAAACATGTCGCTTCTCCGATCGCTATATCGTTCGATATAGCGCAAGTTAGGAAGCGCTCCTGTCGCTGTCAAGATATATCGGACGGTATATCTGACACAGACTTGGGCCTGGAAACGAACCGTTTGACATTTCCGATCCGTGAAATCCGGCTACGATCCGGCATCAATCCCGCCGGAACCATGCCGTGATCCGCCGCCGTCAGGTCTTCTACGTCCCCGGCTACGATCCGCGCGGGGTTGCCCCCTACTACCGGCTTTTCCGCAGCGAACTGCGGCGTCACGCCGAGATGCGGGGCCTGCGCGCCGCCACCGGACGGCTGGAGAAGCCGCCCGACGACGCGCCCTGGCTGCGCCGCTGGCGCGCGACGCGTGCCGCGCCCGCCGCGACGGTCGAGGCAATCGTCGACTTCTGCGGCTGGGACGACCTGATCGAGGACGAGGCCCGCCTCGGCCTAGTCCAAAGCGTCTGGCGCTCGTGGCGCGCGGCGGCGGCG
>DASRGK010000108.1:0-55496 GCA_035651055.1 Bauldia sp. | reverse complement strand
CGACCTTCTCGGCCGGCATCATGTCGTGGAGCGCGTCATAGAGCGGACGGAGGTACGGGTCGACCTTCTCGCGCATGTCGCCGGGAAGGAAGCCCAGGCGCTCGCCGGCCTCGACCGCGGGCCGGGACAGGATCAGGCGCTCGACGCTGCCGCGTTCGAGCATCGCGGCGGCATAGGCGACGGCGAGATAGGTCTTGCCGGTGCCGGCAGGACCGATGGCGAAGGTGAGCTCGGCGCGGTCGAAGGCGCGGATATAGGCGTCCTGCGTCGGCGAGCGCGCCATGACGGTGCGCCGCCGCGTCGAGACGGTCGCCATCGCCAGGCGGCCCTTCGGCTCGAGCGTCGGCAGACTCGGCTGGTCGTCGGGCGCTTCCGCCATGCGAATGGCGCCATCGACATCGCCCTGCGTCAGGTCATGGCCGCGCTGCAGCCGGGCATAAAGAATATCGAGGGCGCGGCGGGCACGACCGGTATCCTCGGCGCTGCCGCGGAAGGTCACCTGGTTGCCGCGCGCCACGGCGTAGACACCGAGGCGCTGCTCGATCCGCGCAAGATTCTGGTCGAACTCGCCGAACAGCTCGGGAATGAGCCGGTTGTCGTCGAAGGCGACGACGACGTGACTCTCCTCGCCATTGCCGTTCTCGGCCGCGGGAACGGGCTGACGCGGACTCATGCGGCGGCCTCGGCAGGGACGGGCGTGCCGGCAAGCGCGCCGAAGAAGCTGTTCGCCGCGAACGCGGTGAGGCGGACCGGCGCCACGGTGCCGATGAGCGTGTCGCCGCCCTCGACGTGAACCGGCGACAGCCAGGGCGAGCGGCCGACCACCTGGCCGGCATGGCGTCCCTTCCGCTCGAAGAGAACATCCACGGACTTGCCGACCTGGTCCATGGCAAAACGATCCGCGGCGACGCGGACATGCTCCTGCAGGATGGCGAGGCGGGCGGACTTCGTGTCTTCGTCGACCTGATCGGCATAGGACGCAGCGGGCGTCCCCGGACGGGCGCTGTACTTGAACGAGAAGGCCGAGGCGTAGCCGATTTCGCCGATCAGCGAGAGCGTGTCGGCAAAGTCAGCGTCGCTCTCGCCGGGGAAGCCGACAATGAAATCGCCTGAGAGGGCGATCCCGGAACTGGCGGCGCGAATCCGGCCGACGAGGCGCAGGTAGTCGGCGCGCGTATGACGCCGATTCATGCGGTCGAGCACCCGATCGGAGCCCGATTGAACCGGAAGATGCAGGTAAGGCATCAGCGCAGCCAGTTCCCGGTGCGCCGATATCAGCGCGTCATCCATGTCGCGCGGATGACTGGTGGTGTAGCGGAGCCGGGCGAGGCCGGGAACGGCGGCCAGCCGGAAGAGGAGACGCCCGAGCCCCCAGGCCCTGCCGTCGGGGCCATCGCCCCGCCAGGCATTGACGTTCTGGCCAAGCAGCGTGATTTCGCGAACCCCCTCGGCGGCGAGCCGTTCCGCTTCCGCCACGATCTCGGCAACCGGGCGCGACACCTCGGCCCCGCGGGTATAGGGGACGACACAGAAGGTGCAGAACTTGTCGCAGCCTTCCTGCACGGTGAGGAAGGCCGAGAAGCGGCGGCCTGCGGACGGGGTCCGCGCCGGCAGCCCGGCGAACTTCTCGGCCACGGCAAAATCGGTCACTACCGGGCGCGCGCCGCCCGCGACATCGGCCAGAATCTCGGGCAGACGCTGATAAGATTGCGGGCCGACGACGAAATCGACCTCGCGGGCGCGGCGGGCGATCTCGCCGCCCTCGGCCTGGGCGACGCAGCCGGCGACGCCGATGACCAGGTCGGCGCCGCGGGAACGCGCCTCCTCCTTCAAAACGCGCATGCGGCCAAGCTCGGAATAGACCTTCTCGGCCGCCTTCTCGCGGATATGGCAAGTATTGAGGATGACGAGATCGGCGGCCTCGGGCGTATCGGCGGACGCGTAGCCGCTTGCCGCCAGCGCGTCCGTCATCCTTTCGGAATCGTAGACGTTCATCTGGCATCCATACGTCTTTACGAAGACGCGCTTTGCTGGCGTGACGCTCATCAAACCGGGCCGGCCATTTCGCCCACCGGCCGCTCCGCGGCGGGCACCGCTGCATCGGCGGGGGTCTTAGCGGCTTTTTCCCCGGCTGAGAATAGCGGCGCCGGACGACCGGCGGGCAGGCCGCGGCGAATCTGGTCAACCATCCGGCGCACTTCTTCCTGGCAGAGGGCGGTAATGCGCTTGCGATCGTCGGCCGGACCGATGGCGACCGGCTCGCCGAAACGCACGGTGACATCGAGCGAACCGAGGCCGATCAGGGTCATGAAATGACCGCCGAGCTTCATGTCGCCGTACCAGGCGACGGTCGGGCGGTCGCGGTGGCCCATCGGCAGGCCCTGAATCGCGGTATAGACGATCGCGACCGGCTGCACCGACGCGATGCCGCCCCGCGCACCGGCCATCTGCGCGGCCCCGATCAGCGCACTGCGGAACGGCAGCATGCGGTTGCCGTCGCCGGTCGTTCCCTCGGCGAAGAGGACGATGGCATCGCCGACGCCGACCCGCTCGGCAATCGCCGCGGTGTCATCGGCGGCGCGCGTGCGCCGGGTGCGGTCGATGAACACGGAACGCTGCAGGCGGGCGAGCGTGCCGACTACGGGCCATGAGGCGACTTCCTGCTTGGCGACGAAGGAGACCGGCGCGATGCTGCCGATCACCGAAATGTCGAGCCATGACACATGGTTGGAGGCCATCAGGACGGAGCCTGTCGCCGGCTTGCCCTCCACGGTGACCCGGACGCCGGCCATGAAGCAGGCGAGCCGCTGCCAGTACCAGGGCAGTCGGGCGGCGACCGGCCAGCGCCGGCGGATCGCGATCGATTGAAGGGGCCAGATCGCGATCGTGAAAAAGAAAAGCACCACAACCGTGGCGACGACGCGCGGTATTCCCCTCATGCCTTGCTCTTGGCACTCTCCGGGAGCGGGACGCCGTAGAGCTCCAGCCGATGGTCGACCAGGCGGAAGCCGAGCTTCTCGGCAATCGCCTGCTGGAGCGCCTCGATCTCCTCGTTGCGGAACTCGATGACGTTGCCGGTGCGCAGGTCGATCAGGTGATCGTGATGCTCGTCCGGGGTGGGCTCATAGCGCGCGCGGCCGGCGCCGAAATCGTGGCGGGCGATCACCCCTGCATCCTCGAACAGCTTGACGGTGCGGTAAGCTGTGGCGATCGAAATGCGCGGGTCGATGGCGGCGGAGCGGCGGTGCAGCTCCTCGACGTCGGGATGGTCGGTGGCCGCCTCGAGGACGCGGGCGATGACCCGCCGCTGCTCGGTCATCCGGAGACCCTTGGCGACGCAGATTTCTTCGAGGCTTTCCGTCATTCCCGAGGCAGTTCCCACTTTACCGCCGGCACCTTCTTCCGCGCTCACCGGACCTGCAGCCGCATGACCAGCGCCCCGCCTTCCCTACCCCCGGCGCGCCGATAATAGCCCTTCCGGGTTCCGACGGTAACGAAACCGAGCGAGGCGTAAAGGGCTATCGCGGTCTTGTTGTCCTCGGCGACTTCGAGGAAGCAGACCGCGACATGGTCGCGGTAGAGCCGGCGGAGCGCCTCCTCCATCAGCAGGCGGCCAAGGCCCCTGCCCCGCTCTTCCGGCAGCACCGCGACGGTGAGGATCTCGGCCTCGCCGCCGGCCTCGCGGACGAGCACGAAGCCCACCAGGCGGCGGGCGCCGAAGAAGGAGACACGCCGCACGCCGAGGACGAACACAGAGCGGTCGCTGACGAGCGCGCGGAAATCGTCGGCGCTCCAGGGATGCGGAAACGAGCTGGCGTGGATGGCGACCAGCGCCTCGCCCTCGCGCGGACGCGGCACCTCGACGAAAAAGCGCGGCTGGAAGAACGAGATCACAGACGGGCGACCCCGGCATGGTCCTGCGGCCTTGCATCCGGGGGGCGCAGGTAGAGCGGTCGCGGCCGGGCAGCGTCGGGCGGCGCGGCGCGGGCCATTGCGAGGAGCGTGGCGATATCGGGGTATCGTTCTTCGTGGAGGATCGCGACCGGCGCAGGGGCGGCGGCCGCGATCGCGGCGGCGCCCGAGCCGGCAAGGGCATCTGCGCCGGCAAGGCGGGCGGCGAAGGCGGCGGCGGCGCCGACCTCCGGACCGGTGCGCGGCAACCCGTCGGCGCCGAAGAACTGCGCATAGACCTCGCCGCGGCGGGCATCGAGGGCGGCCAGCACGGGCCGCGGTCCGGCGAGCGCGCGGGCGCGGGCGGCAAGGGCGGCGAGCGTGCCGAGCGAGACCGTCTCGGCGCGGGTCACGAGGGCGAGGCCGCGCGCCGCGGCGATGCCAATGCGCACACCGGTGAACGAACCGGGGCCCACGGTGACGCCGATCCGGCCGATCTCGGCGGCACGGATGCCGGCCCTGCCGAGCACGTCGGCGAGCATCGGCATCAGCCGTTCGGCATGGCCACGCCCGATCACCGCGCTCGCCACGACGGGCGCGCCGGCGGCATCGAGCGAGACGCCGACCGAGCAGGCTTCAAGGCAGGTATCGAGAGCGAGGACGATCATGCCCGCGGATATCGCGGGGCGGCGGCCAAGTCGAGCCGGGCGCTCAGGCTTCCTGGATCTCGCGGACTTCCGGGACGAAGTGGCGGAGGAGGTTCTCGATGCCGTGCTTGAGGGTCGCGGTCGAAGACGGGCAGCCGGCGCAGGAGCCGCGCATGTTGAGGAAGACCACGCCGTCGCGGAAGCCGCGGAACGTGATGTCGCCGCCGTCCTGGGCGACCGCGGGGCGAACCCGCGTCTCGATCAGCTCCTTGATGGTGGCGACTGTCTCGCCGTCCTCGTCGGCGAAGAACTCGTCGCCGGTGTCATCGGACGGCGCATTCCGAAGGACCGGCATGCCCGAGGTGAAATGCTCCATGATCGCGCCGAGAATGGCGGGCTTGATGTGCTGCCATTCGCCGCCCGACTTGGTCACGGTGATGAAATCACTGCCGAGAAAGACCGCCGAGACGCCGGGAAGCGCGAAAAGCCGCTCGGCGAGCGGAGAAGCCGACGCCTCGTCCGCGCTCCGGTACTCGGCCTTGTCGTCGCCAAGGACGGCGCGGCCGGGCAGGAACTTGAGGCTCTGCGGATTGGGCGTGGTTTCGGTCTGGATGAACATGGTCGACCTTTTTGGCGAGAGCGCAGAAGGATTTATGCCTCGCGGGCGGCAACATCAACCCTTGCCGAGCGCCAGAGGCCGACAAGGCTGATCAGCGCCCAGAAGCCCTCCATGACGACCGACGGCAGATTCCATTCGAAAAACAGCGACAGAAGGATGAGCAGGGCGCCCGCAAGGTTCAGCGCCGAATAGCGCCAGTCGCGGCTCGACAGCCATTCCTGCAGGTTGGCGAAGTAGGCGGCGATGACGAGCACCGAGCCGAGAATGCCGGCGGCGGACGCGAAAGCGGCGGGTTCCATGATTTGCCTCATTCGGGTGAGGGTCATGGCCGTCCATGACAATGCTCTGTGAGAAGCGGGGCCGTCCCCGCGCCAAACCGATATGGCGGCGTGAAGAGGAATGGGCAAGAGAGGCGGACGCCCCCCTACACCATGCTTCGCGTGGTTCCCCTCCCCCGCTCCGCGGAGGATGCGCCAAAGCTGCCGCGCGGGAAGCCGTCAGGCGACGGCGGCGATGGCCTCGTCGTCGAGGGTGCCGGGGACGATGGTGATCGGCACCGGAAAGGTGCCGGCGGCGCGGCCGGCGATGGCGGTGACCAGGGGGCCGGGGCCCTCCTTGGCGGTGCCGGCGGCAAGGACGAGCACGGCGACGTCCTCGTCGTCCTCGATCAGCTTCAGCAGCTCGTCGGCGCGGACCCCCTCGCGGATCACCTGCTCCGGCTCGATGCCGGCAGCGGTGCGGGCAAGGTCGGCGAACTTGCCGAGCGAGGCTTCGGCCTCCTCCATCGCCTCGGCGCGCATGATGTTCTCGACGCCGGCCCACTGCGTGAACTCGCTCGGCACAATGACGTAGAGGAGGACGAGCGCGCCGCCGGTGCGCTCGGCGCGACGCGCGGCGAACAGCACCGCCCGGCTGCATTCCGGCGTGTTGTCGATGACGACCAGGAATTTCCGCCGGTGGCCCGGCTCGAGGCTGCGCCGCTTCTTCACCATGGGGCTGGATGCTGCCACGCCGGCGGAAAAGGGGGAAGGAGGAGCGGAGGAGAGAGTAGGGAGTAGGGAGTAGGGAGTAGGGAGTAGGGATTAGGGATTGGGGGTGGCGAGCGACGCCTCTCGCTATTCGCTATTCGCTATTCCCTATTCCCTATTCCCTATTCCCTATTCCCTACTCCCCATTCGCCATTCGCCGGCTCAGCGAATGAAGCCGACGACGTCCTTGACGCCCTTCATGGTCTTCTCGGCGATGGCGGAGGCGCGGGCGGCGCCATCGGCCAGCACCTTGTCGATATGGCCGGGATCGGCGAGGAGCCGGCGCATCTCGGCCGCGATCGGCGCGAGCTTGGCGACCGCCAACTCGGCCAAAGCCGGCTTGAACCGCGAGAACTGCGCGCCGCCGTGCTCGCGCAGCACGTCGGCCTTGGTCACCCCGGCGAGAGCCGCGTAGATGCCGACAAGGTTGTCGGCTTCCTCGCGGCCCTTCAGGCCTTCCACCGCCGAAGGGAGCGGCTCGGGGTCGGTCTTGGCCTTCCGCAGCTTGAGGGCAATCGTGTCGGTATCGTCGGTGAGATTGATGCGCGAATAGTCGGACGGGTCCGACTTCGACATTTTCTTGGTGCCTTCGCGGAGCGACATCACGCGGGTCGCCGGGCCGGTGATCATCGGCTCGGTGACCGGGAAGAACGCGTCGCCGAAGCCGGCGGCGGCGATCGATTCGGCGAAGTCGTTGTTGAACTTGATGGCGATGTCGCGGGTGAGTTCGAGGTGCTGCTTCTGGTCGTCGCCGACCGGGACGTGGGTAGCGAGGTAGGCGAGGATGTCGGCGGCCATCAGCACGGGATAGTCGTAGAGGCCGATCGACGCGTTCTCGCGGTCCTTGCCGGCCTTTTCCTTGAACTGGGTCATGCGGTTCAGCCAGCCGAGGCGGGCGACGCAGTTGAACACCCAGGCGAGCTCGGCGTGAACGGGCACCTGGCTCTGGTTGAAGACGATCGACTTCACCGGGTCGATCCCGGCGGCGAGAAACGCGGCGGTGACCTCGCGCGTGTTCTGCTTCAGGGCCGCGGGCCCGCCCCAGACGTTAATCGGCACCGTGATCGCGTGCATATCGACGACGCAGTAGATGCAGTCGTGGGTCTTCTGCATCTCGACGAAGCGGGCGATGGCGCCGAGGTAATTGCCGAGATGCAGGTTGCCGGTTGGCTGAACGCCGGAAAAGACGCGGAGTGGGAATTTCGACATGGGCGGCGGTCCGGGGAGGCGTGAGGCGCGCGGGGTTATGACGCGCATGGAAGCGAGGCGCAAGAATGTCAGCGGCGGCGGAGCACGCTTCCGACAATGCGGCGGACGTCCATCGCGCCGGTCAGCTGAGCGACCAGGGTGAAGAGGACGAGTCCGAGCAGAACAAGCACGAGGAGCGCCGCGATCTCGACGACGAGGTGCGGATCGCGAAGGTAGGGGTCGAGGACGATCGCCGCCCCGTAAAGGCCGGCGCCCATGACGGCGGAGGCCAGGGCGAGCAAGGGCAGCCTGCGTTTCAGCGTCGCATCGGCGGTGAAATGAGCCTTGCGGTGCAGCGTCCAGGCAAGCAGCGCGGTATTGACCCAGGCGGCGAGCGTCGTCGCCGCCGCGATGCCGACGGTGCCGAACAGGAAGAAGAAGCCGAAGGCACCGGCAACGTTCACCACCATCGAGACGGCGCCGTAGTACATCGGCGTTCGCGTGTCCTCACGGGCGAAATAGGCCGGCTGCAGGACCTTGATCGCGACGAAAGCGGGAAGGCCGATCGCGTACATGGCGAGCGCCGGCGCGGTCGCCGCGGTATCGGCGGCGGTGAAGGCGCCGTGCTCGAAGAGGACGGCGAGGATCGGCCCGGGAATGACGACGAGCGCGACCGCCGCGGGAAGGGTGAGGGCGGTGGCGAACTCGATGGCCCGGTTCTGGGCATGCGAGGCATCGCCCTCGCGGCCGGCACGGAGGGCCCGCGACAGGTCGGGGAGAAGGACGATGCCGATGGCGATGCCGACGATGCCGAGCGGGAGCTGGTAGAGGCGGTCGGCATAATAGAGCCACGAGACGGCGCCCGGCTGGAGCGAGGCGACGATCGTGCCGACGACGACGTTAATCTGGACGATGCCGCCGGCGATGATGCTCGGCCCGGCAAGGCGCGTCAGGCGGGCGACGCCCGGCGTCCAGCGCGGCCGGCGCGGCCGAAGCGAAATACCGGCGCGGCGGCAGGCATAGAAGAGAAACGCGAGCTGGAAGATGCCGCCGACCGTGACCGAGCCGGTGAGCAGGATGCCGGCGTTGAGCGTGCCGATTTCGCCGCTCCAGTAGACGAAGACGAGGGCAGCGATGAGGAAGGCGTTGAGGAGCGTCTGCGAGAAGGCGGCGGCAACGAAGCGGCCGAGACCGTTCAAGGCCCCCGAGAGGAGCGTCACCAGCGAGATCAGGAAGAGGTAGGGAAAGGCGATCCGGCTGAAGAGGACGGTGATGTCGAATTTGGCGGGATCGGCGGAGAAGCCCGGGGCGAGCGCCAGGGTCAGCCAGGCCATCGCCACTTCGGCAAGGACGGTGACGGCAAGCAGGACTGCGGCGAGCGCGGCAAGCGATTCCTCGGCGAACTTCCGCGCCGCCTCCATGCCGTCGCTTTCGTGCGTGCGGGTGAAGAGCGGGACGAAGGCCGAGGCGAAAGCGCCCTCGGCAAACAGGCGCCGGAACAGATTCGGGAGCCGCTGGGCGACGAAATAGGCCTCGGCGACCGGCCCGGTGCCGAGCGCCGCGGCAATCAGGATATCGCGGATGAAGCCGAGGATGCGGCTCGACGCGGTACCGCTGCCGACGGCGGCGAAATTGCGGAGAAGGGACATTTCCGGTTCCGGTCAGGCCGGCTCGCGACGACGGGCGGGCCTGGTATCCGGCGCGGCGGCCGGGGCATCGTCGAAGGCCTGGGTCAGGCGACGGCGGATAGCCGACTGGCGGGCCGGGTTGGCGATTTTATGGCCGACGAGGTCGGTGACGTAGAAGACGTCGACGGCGCGCTCGCCGAAGGTCGAGATGTGGGCCGAGGCGATGTTGAGGTTGAGGTCGGAAATCGCCCGGGTGAGGTCGTAGAGAAGACCGGGCCGGTCGAGGCCGGAAGCCTCGATGACGGTGAACTGGTTCGAGGAATCGTTGTCGACGGCGATCGCGGTTTCCAGCGTGAAGGCCTTCAGCCGGAGCTTCCGCTGGCCGCGCTTGGCAAGCTGCTCGGGAATACGCAGCAGGCCGGACAGCGCCTGCTCGATCAGCTCGCCGACTTTCCGGGCCCGGCGCTCCTCGTCGGCATCGTCCTCGAACTCGCGGCTGATGGCGATGGTGTCGAGGGCCTGGCCGTCGATGGTCGTATAGATCTGCGCGTCGACGATGTTGCCGCCGGCAATCGTGCAGGCGCCGGCGATGATCGACAGAAGCCGGGGATGGTCCGGCGCAAATACGGTGATTTCGGTGACGCCCTCGAAACCGCGCGTGCGGATGGCCGTGGCGAGCCGGCGACCTTCGCTCTCGGCGCTCCGGATGAAGCGGGCGTCGGCGACCTTGCGCGGAAGATCGACGCGCAACCAATAGGGCGGATAGTGGCGGGCGAGGTAGGCCTCGCGTTCCGTCTCGGGCCAGTCGGTGAGCGCGGCGGCAAGTTCGGCCTTGGCCGCGGCAACGCGCCGGTCGCGGCCGACCTGGCTGTGGCCGCCGGTCAAGAGCGGCTCGGTCTCGTAGTAGAGGGTGCGGAGAAGCTGGCCCTTCCAGCCGTTCCAGACGCCCGGGCCGACGGCCTTGATGTCGGCGACGGTGAGGATGAGGAGCATCTTCATCCGTTCGAGCGTGTGCACGATGGCCGCGAAATCGGCGATGGTCTTCCGGTCGGAGAGATCGCGCGACTGCGCCGTGATGCTCATGGTGAGGTGAAACTCGACCAGCCAGGCGACGGTCTCGGTCTGGGCGGCGGTCAGGCCGAAGCGGGGCCCGAGTCTGCGCGCGACCCTGGCGCCGGCGACCGAGTGATCCTCGGGCCGGCCCTTGGCGATATCGTGCAGGAAGAGCGCGACATAGAGGACGACGCGGTCCTTGAGGCCGGGAAAGATTTCGCTCGCCAGCGGATGGGCCTCGGCGGCCTCGCCGCGCTCGATCTCGGCGAGGAGCCCGATGGCCCGGATGAGGTGCTCGTCGACCGTATAGTGGTGGTACATCGAGAACTGCATCATCGAGACGATCCGCCCGAAATCCGGGACGAAGCGGCCGAGGACGCCGGTTTCGTTCATGCCGCGGAGCACCACCTCGGGCTGATTGCGCGAGGTGAGAATCTCCAGGAAGAGGCGGTTCGCCTCGGGGTCCTCGCGGAGGCGGTCGTCGATCAGCCGGAGCGAACGGGTGGCAAGCTGGAGGGCGCGCGGGTGGAAGTCGAGGTTCACCCGGTCGGCGAGATGGAAGAAGCGGACAAGGTTGACCGGATCGCGCTCGAAGGCCTTGTCGTCGGCGACCGCGATACGGTTGTTGCTGACGACGAAATCGTTCGAGCCGGGGATCTTGCGAAGCTTCTTGCCGCCGAGCCCGAAGAGGCGGTTGAGCGCCGGGACCGGCTTGCCATGGTCTTCCTCGAGGGCGGCGCAGAGAATGCGGGTGAGATCGCCGACCTCCTTGGCGAAAAGGAAGTAGTGCTTCATGAAGCGCTCGACGTCGCGGAGGCCGGGATGCGACGTATAGCCGAGGCGCGCCGCCATGCCCCGCTGCAGGTCGAAGGAGAGACGCTCCTCCGGCCGGCCGGTCGTGAAATGCATGTGGCAGCGGACCGCCCAGAGGAAATCCTCCGACTTGCGGAACCGCGCGAGCTCGGCGCGCGAGAAGACGTTGGCCTTGACGAGATCCTCGCCGCTGGCAACGCGGTAGAAGTATTTGGCGATCCAGAACAGGGTGTGGAGATCGCGGAGGCCGCCCTTGCCGTCCTTGACGTTGGGCTCGACCAGGTAGCGCGACATGCCCTGCCGCTTGTGACGCTCGTCGCGCTCGGCGAGCTTGGCGGCGATGAATTCCGGCCCGGTCCCCTTCACTACCTCTTCGTCGAAGCGGACCTTCAGCTCATCGCAAAGCGCCTTGTCGCCCCACAGGTGGCGCGCTTCGAGGAGGGCGGTGCGGATGGTCATATCGGAGCGCGACAGGCGGATGCATTCCGCGACGCTCCGCGTCGCATGGCCGACCTTCTGGCCGAGATCCCAGAGCGTGTAGAGGATGAACTCGACCACGCTCTCGCCCCACGGGGTCTGCTTGTAGGGCAGCAGGAAGAGCAGGTCGATGTCCGAGCCGGGGGCGAGCGTGCCGCGGCCGTAGCCGCCGACGGCGACCACCGCCATGCGCTCGGCGGTCGAACGGTTGCCGGCGGGAAATACATAGGTGGAGGCGAACTCGTAGATCGCGCTCACCAGCGTGTCCTCGAGATCGCTGAGGCGGCGGGCGCAAAGCGTACCGTGGCCGTCGTCGATGAGCAGGGCCTCGGCGCGGGCGCGGCCGTCGGCGAGCGCCTTCTTCAGGATCGGGACGATCGACTCGCGCCCGGTCTTGCCGCGGGCACCGATGGCGGACAGCGCGGCGGACAGCGACTCGCCGTCGATCAGGGCTTCGGTCATGGCGGCGGAAGCTAGCCCGGAACGGCAGACCGCGCCATTGCCGCAATGCGACCGGTCGCCCGGTCGCGCCTCGCGACCTCTCCGAGATAGGCGTGCAGCAGCCTGTCGGCCTCGGCTGCGGAATCTAGGCCGGGCGTGAGGCGGCGGACGAGATCCGACCAGAGAGAACGATCGAGCGCCGTGCGTTCTTCAAGGAGGGCCCGTGCGGCAGGGGTCATCTCGTCGGGCAGCCAGACAGGGTAGTCGCGCGGCGGCATGGTGACGTTGTCGCTACGCATCTGAAACGGGCGGCCCACCCACGCCGCGACGTTCCGCGCAATGGAAGGATTTTCGAGGTAGTCGACGAAATCGAAGCGGCCAAGCGTCTCAATCGCACGGGCGAGCAGTTCGGCGTGCTGCGAGGACGCAATGAAGCCGGCAGGCACCGGCGCAGTGTCGAGCACGAGAAAGCGCGTGAACAGGTTGTCGAGTTGCGGGGCGAGATCGGGATCGGAGAGGAACTCGACGAGCGGTCCCCTCGCCTTCCGGACCCGCTCCGCCCAGAGACCCCAGGCGGGAAGCTCCTCGTCGGGCGTCGAGCGCCAGAACCGGTAATGCGACAAGATGCGGATGCGCGGCTCGCGCATGACGGTAAGGAAGCGCGCCGCCGGATAGGCGGCAAAGAGCCGGGAAGCGGCGATATGGCCCCCGACGAAATCGTGATGCCCGCCGGAAGGAAGCGGGCCGAAATGGATGCGCCGGCGAACTTCGAGGGCAAGCGTGTCGTAGCCGGCAAAGGTGCCGAAAAGCGTGGTGTCCATGTCGCCGACGATCGGGTTCTGCGCCCTGATCGCCGCGGCGAGCGCGTGCGACATGGCAACGCCGCCGCATTTCGGCACGTGCATGAAGACCATCCCCTCCCCATCAGCGGGAGGAGGGACGCGGCGGAGCGTCACGGGCGTGCCAGCATCGTGGTGACGGTTGCGGCTGATGTGGCCGCAACCCCGCGACGCTAGCCGGTTTCCCCGGGCGGCGGGAGTCCTCCGCCGGCTAGACGCCGAGGGCCGCCCAAGTCTTCGGCCCGACGATCCCGTCGGGAACCAGGCCCTTGTTGCGCTGGAACTGGCGCACCGCCGCCTCCGTGGCGGCACCGAAGATGCCGTCGGCAGCAACCCCAACCTTCGCCTGGACCTTCTTCACCAGATCGCCGTGGTCGCCGCGGCGCAGCGTCGGACGGCCCTGCGGATCGGTCGCGGGAATCGGCTGATGCGGAGGCGCGCTGCCCTCCAAGATCGCCGCAACCGCCGCGCGGAAGGCGTTCATGTCGAAGTCGGGATCGGACTTCCGGCCCGTGGGCAGGGCATATTCCTTATGGCCGGCACACATGATCACGGGCGCCCCGATCTTCTTCAGGATCGCCGCGACGCCGCGCTGGTAGGCATCGATCTGCACGGCCGGCCACGGGCTGTCGTTCGGCAGGCCGGTGTTCTCGGCCTCGATGCCGATGAAGCTGGAGTTGCCGGTGGTGATGCCCTGCCATTTGCCGACGCCGGCGTGGTTCGCCCGGCCGGCAGCGACGATGTAGAATGTCCCGTCGCGGCCAAGCCCAAGCTGCGCGAGCGGACCGGAAAGACCGGGACGGCCGTTGATGATCGTGCCGAGGCTCGGCATGTTGCCTTGCCGGGCTCCGGCGGTGTGATGGCAAATCACGCCACGGATGTTGCCCACATCGCCATGCCCGCGGGTCCGCCAGCCGGGCTGTTCGGCGACCTTGAGGCCGGCGTCGTCCAGTACTTCGGCGAGCCAGGTGAGCGAGAAACTCATGGGGAAACTCCTCCGCTTGCCGCCGGGAGCATGTCGTCGCCGGTCAGCGGGCCCTCGGTGAAGTCGACATCGCAGGCGTCCAGTTCGTCCTCCGCCGTGGCGACCCCACCGGTCGCGTGCGGGAGCTGGGTATCGGGGGTCGCGGGACCTTTGACGTAGTCGTCGTCATTCGCGTCGAGATCGACCGGCCGGGCCGGCCGCGCCGCCCGTACCGACCGCTTCGCGGGCGCCGTCTTCGTGGCCCGCCTTCCCGGCTTGCCAGCCGGCTTTCCAGGCTTTGCGGTTCTGGCCATTGCCTCGCCTCCCCAGGGTTGTGGCCCGGCGAGTTTCGCCGAAGCGGGGACCGGACGCAACGCACGGTGGAACGAATCCCGGGATATCGCGCGAACGGCAAATGCCGCCTCAATGGGCAGCCGCGAATATGAGGCAAAGGCTACGGGCGCGGCGTCCGGGCGCGGGCGGCCTTCAGCCGGTAGAGCGCCTCCTGTGCCTCGCGCGGCGAAAGCTCGTCCGGATTGATCTCGTCGAGCATGGCCGCAAGCGGATCGACCGGCGGCGGCGCGGTCCTGCGGCTCGCCGAGAAGAGCGGCAGGTCGTCGACCAAGACATGCACCGGCGACTTGCGATCCGTCTCCTCGAGCTGGCGGAGCACTTCGCGGGCACGCTCAACGACGGCGCCGGGCAGACCGGCGAGGCGCGCGACCTGGATGCCGTAGGATCGATCGGCGGAGCCGGGAGCGATCTCGTGGAGGAAGATCACGTCGCCCTGCCACTCCTTGACGCGGACGGTGACATTGCGCAGGCGCGGCAGGCGCTCAGCGAGCGCCGTCAACTCGTGATAATGCGTGGCGAAGAGGGCACGGCTGCGGTTCACCTCGTGCAGGTGCTCGATCGCCGCCCAGGCGATGGAGAGGCCGTCGAAGGTCGCCGTGCCGCGGCCGATCTCGTCGAGGATAACGAGCGAGCGCGGGCCGGCCTGGTTAAGGATCGCCGCGGTCTCGACCATCTCGACCATGAAGGTCGAGCGGCCGCGGGCAAGGTCATCGGCGGCACCGACGCGGCTGAACAGGCGGTCGACGATGCCGATCGTGGCGCTTTTCGCCGGCACGTAGGAACCGGCCTGGGCGAGGATCGCGATCAGCGCGTTCTGCCGGAGGAAGGTCGACTTCCCGGCCATGTTGGGGCCGGTGACCAGCCAGACCAACCCGGCGCCGGAACCGCCGCCGAGTTCGCAATCGTTCGAGACGAATGGGCTGCCGGCGGCGCGGAGCGCCTGCTCGACGACAGGATGACGGCCGCCCTCGACGGCAAAGGCAATCGAGGCCTCGACCACTGGCCGGCAGTAATCCTCGCTTTCCGCGAGCACGGCGAGGCCTGCCGCGACATCCAGCACGGCGAGGGCTTCGGCGACGGCGCGGAGGGATTCGCCGGCCGCCGCAATTGCCATGGCGAGGGCATCGAAGAGGGCCAGCTCGATCTGGAGGGCGCGCTCGCCGGCGCCGGCGATCCGCGATTCGAGATCGGCGAGTTCGGCGGTCGAGAAGCGGAAAGCGGCAGGCAGGGTCTGGCGATGGATGAAGCGGGCATTGTGGGGCGCGGTCATCAGGCGCTCGCCGTGCCCGGCGCCGACCTCGACGAAATAGCCGAGCACGTTGTTGTGCTTGACCTTGAGGTTGCGGATGTCGGTCTCGGCGGCATAGGTGGCCTGGAGGCCGGCGATGACGCGGCGGCTGTCGTCGCGGAGCCTGCGGGCTCCGTCGAGGCCGGCATCGCGGCCGTCGCGGACAAAGCCACCGTCGCGCCTGAGGTAGGGCAGATCGTCGGCGAGCGTCTGCCGGAGGTCGGCGAGCAGGTCGGCGGGCGCCCCGCGGAGGGCGCGGGCGGCGCGGGCGAGCTCGGCGGGCAGGTCCGCCGCGTCGAGCTGGCCGGCAATGGCGCCCGCGGCGACAAGCGCGTCGCGGACGGCGGCGAGGTCGCGCGGACCGCCACGCTCGAGCGCCAGACGCGACAGCGCGCGGACGAGATCGGGGGCGCCAGCTAGCCCGGCGCGGATGCGGTCGCGGCGTTCCGACTCGGCAAGCATCCAGGCGACGGCGTCGAGGCGCTCGCCGATGAGGCGGGGATCGGTCGAGGGACCGGCGAGCCGGCGGGCGAGGAGGCGCGCACCGGCGCCGGTGACGGTGCGGTCGACCGCGGCGGCGAGGCTCCCGCGGCGCTCGCCGGAAAGGGTGACGGCGAGTTCGAGATTGGCGCGTGTGGCGGCATCGATCAGCATCACGTCGCCGGCCGACTCCGCCGACGGGGGCGAGAGCGGCGGGCGCTCGCCGATCTGCGTCTTCTCGACGTAGGCGAGCACCGCCGCGGCGGCCGACAGTTCGACCCGCGAGAAATCGCCGAAGCCGTCGACGGTCTGTACGCCGAACCAGGCCGCGATGCGGTCGGCGGCGGTGGCGCCGTCGAACCACGCTGCGGGCAGCGGCGTCACGGCAGCGGCGAGACCGCGCCAGAAGGGCGCAAGCCGCTCGTCGGCGAAAAGCGACTCGGCAAGGAGGATTTCGCGCGGATCGATCCGGGCGAGATCGGCGGCGAGCCGCGCCGCATCGGTCGGCGCGACGCGGAACTCGCCGGTGGAAATGTCGATCCAGGCAAGCGCGAGCGAATCGCCGGGGCCGGTGCGGGCACGGGCGACCGCGGCGAGGAAATTGTTGCGCCCGGGCGAGAGGAGCGCATCCTCGGTCAGCGTTCCGGGCGTCACCAGCCGGGTGACGTTGCGGCGGACGACCGATTTGCCGCCGCGCTTCCGCGCCTCGGCGGGATCCTCGACCTGCTCGCAGACCGCGACACGGTGGCCGAGGGCGATCAGCTTCTGCAGATACTGGTCGGCGGCGTGGATCGGCACGCCGCACATCGGGATATCTGCGCCCTGATGCTTGCCGCGTTTGGTGAGCGTGATGCCGAGCGCCCGCGAGGCGACCTCGGCATCGTCGAAGAACATCTCGTAGAAATCGCCCATCCGGTAGAAGAGGAGGCAATCCGGATTGGCGGCCTTGATCTCCATGTACTGCGCCATCATCGGCGTCACGTCGCGCGGCGAGGACGGGAGATCGGCGTTGCTGTCGAGCATGGGGGCGGACGGTAGCAGAGCCGGAGCCGCCGGGCAGCATGCGCGAGCGGAGATGTCCGGCTATGCTCACGGATGCGAAACGAGGGCAGGGCGGGAGTAGCGGGCTGAAGGTCGCGCTCCGGCAGTGGCGCCGGCGGCGGTCGGAACGCCGGCAACGTCGCTTCTCCGCCGCCAACCCGGGGCTGCCCGTCTGGCCGGACGGAGAACGGTATCGGCGGCGGACCGGACGGACCGCCGCCGGGGGAGCAGAGACAGGGTGACCGCCAGCAGCAACGACGCGCCCGGGAGTCCGACGGGGAATGCCGATGATCCGGAGGTCGTCGGCGCCGTCCTCTCCGTCGACCCGCCGATTGTCTACACATCGATGGGCTGGCCCGACCGGATGGGCTGGATCAGCGCCTATGCAGCAAGCTGCGGCGAGGGGCCCGCGGCCTTTCTCATCTATCAGATGTGGCATTTGGCCGACGATCTGGCCGGCAAGTTCGTGATCGCCAACCTGCGGCGCTATCGCAGGGCCCATCCGCGGCATGAGCTGATCATGCTCTGCAACGCGCCGGACGAGGTCGAGACACTGTCCAGCTTCGGCGAGGAGGCGCTGCTCCTCAACCACAACCTGACGGTTTCCGAGGCCGTTTTCCGGCCTCTGCCCGGCGTCGAAATCGAATTCGACGCGATTTACAGCGCCCGTCCCGTGCGGGACAAGCGTATCGAACTGGCCGCCGAGATCGAGCGCGTTGCCTATCTCTGCTACGTCCCGGTCAAGCTCGTTGGCGAAGGGGCCCGGGTGCTCGCGGGAATGCAAGCACGCGCTCCCGCCCACGTCATCCTCAACCGCCTTGAAGGCGGCAGGCCCATTCGGCTCAGGGCCGGCGGGGTCAACCAGGCCTATAACCGGGCGGCCGTCGGCCTCTGCCTCTCGGAAGTCGAGGGAGCGATGATGTCGAGCATTGAATACATGCTCGCCGGCCTGCCGATCGTGTCAACGCCAAGCCGGGGCGGCCGCGATTTCTTCTTCGACCCGGAATACTGCCTGATCGTGCCGCCCGACCCGCGCGCCGTGCGCGAGGGGGTTGCGGCACTCAAGGCCAGGCAAATTCCGCGCGACCATGTGCGGCAAAAGACGCTGGCGAAGATCGAACCGCAACGCCGCGCCTTCCTCGCACTCCTCGACGGCTTTCTCGAACGCCACGGCTATGCGCCGCGCTTCGGGACGGAATGGCCCTGGCTTCACCATCGCAGCCTTTGCGGGACGCGGACGGTGAGCGAACAATTCGCCAAGGCCCGTCCGGAGCCGACCAGCCGGCCGCTCGCCGAGCCGGCCTGATCCGGCGACATTCCGTTGTCGAGGCGCGCAGGTGACCGGGCGCCGTGCCCTCGCGGCTTGTGATCGCAAGCCCGGGTGATATCGTCCCCGCAATTTCACGCATCTATCGTGTCTTGCCGGTCGAGGCGGGCGTTGCAGGGGGTGAACCAATGGCAGCCGACGGCAAAGCGGTGCGGACCGGACCCTATGTCACCGACCAGGAGGCGCTGAACTTCCACTCCGAAGGCCGGCCGGGAAAACTCGAAATCACGCCGACCAAGCCGATGGCGACGCAGCGCGACCTGTCGCTCGCCTACTCGCCCGGCGTCGCCGTGCCGGTGAAGGCGATCGCGGCGGATCCGAGTAAGGCCTTCGACTACACGACCCGCGGCAACCTCGTCGCGGTGATCTCCAACGGCACCGCCATCCTCGGGCTCGGCAATCTCGGCGCGCTCGCCTCGAAGCCGGTGATGGAAGGCAAGGCAGTCCTCTTCAAGCGCTTCGCCGACGTCGATTCGATCGACCTCGAAATCGACACCGAGGACCCCGAGGAATTCATCGATTCGGTGCGCTTCCTCGGGCCGTCCTTCGGCGGCATCAATCTCGAGGACATCAAGGCGCCGGACTGTTTCATCATCGAATCGCGCCTCCGCGAACTGATGGACATCCCGGTCTTCCACGACGACCAGCACGGGACGGCGATCATCTCGACCGCCGGCATGATCAACGCGATCCACCTTACCGGCCGCGACATCGCGACGACCCGGCTCGTCTGCAACGGCGCCGGCGCCGCCGGCATCGCCTGCATCGAGCTGGTGAAGCGGCTCGGCATCCGGAACGAGAACGTCATCCTCTGCGACACCAAGGGCGTGGTTTACAAGGGCCGGACCGAGGGGATGAACCAGTGGAAATCGGCGCATGCGGTCGATACCGACGCGCGCACGCTCGCCGATGCGATGAAGGGCGCCGACATCGTCTTCGGCCTTTCGGCCAAGGGAGCCTTCACCGCCGAGATGATCCGCTCGATGGCGAAGAACCCGATCATCTTCGCCATGGCCAATCCCGACCCGGAGATCACGCCGGAGGAAGTCGCCCAGATCCGCGACGACGCGATCGTCGCCACCGGCCGCTCGGACTACCCGAACCAGGTCAACAACGTCCTCGGTTTCCCGTACATATTCCGCGGCGCGCTCGACGTGCGCGCGATCACCATCAACGACGAGATGAAGCTCGCTGCGGCGCATGCGCTGGCGGCGCTGGCACGCGAGGACGTGCCGGATGAAGTCGCCGCCGCCTACCAGGGCTTCCGACCGAAATTCGGCCCGACCTACATCATCCCGGTGCCGTTCGACCCGCGGCTGATCAGCGAAATCCCGGCGGCGGTGGCGAAGGCGGCGATGGATACAGGCGTCGCCCGGAAGCCGATCGAGGACATGCCCGCCTACAAGGCGCAGCTGGCGGCGCGGCGCGACCCGATCGTCGGCACCCTGCAGCGCATCTTCCAGCGCGTCCGTCGGGCGCCGAAGCGGGTGGTCTTCGCCGAGGGCGAGGAAGAGCAGATGATCCGCGCGGCGGTGAGCTTCGTCAACAACAAGCTCGGCACCGCGATCCTGATCGGGCGCGAGGACACGGTCATGGGCGCGGCGGAGCGCGCCGGCATCGAACTCCGCGACGGGATCGAGATCCACAATGCACGGCTGTCGCGGCGGAACGCCGACTATGCCGATTTCCTCTACGCCCGCCTGCAGCGCCGCGGCTACCTGTTCCGGGATGTGCAGCGGCTGGTCAACACCGACCGCAACCATTTCGGCGCCTGTATGGTGGCGCTCGGCGATGCCGACGCGATGATCGCCGGAATCAGCCGCAACTTCTCGGTCGTCCTCGACGACTACCGCCGGGTGATCGATCCGAAGCCGGGCCACCGCATCATCGGCATCTCCATGGTGCTGGCGCGCGGGCGGACGGTGCTGGTCGCCGACACCGCCGTGCACGACATGCCGACTCCGGACGAACTCGCCGAGATCACCGTCGAGGCGGCAGGGGTCGCCAAGCGCCTCGGCTACGAGCCGCGCGTGGCGCTGCTTGCCTATTCGACCTTCGGCCAGCCCGAGGGCGAGCGCGCCAAGCGCGTGCGCGAGGCGGTCGGCATCCTCGACCGGCGGCGCGTCGAGTTCGAATATGACGGCGAAATGGCGGCGGACGTGGCGCTCAACCCGAAGGCGATGGCCGCCTATCCGTTCTGCCGGCTGTCGGCGCCGGCCAACGTCCTCGTCATGCCGGCATGGCAATCGGCCTCGATCGCGACGAAGATGCTGCAGGAACTCGGCGGCTCGACCGTGATTGGGCCGCTCCTGGTCGGCTTCGACAAGCCGGTCCAGATCGTCTCGATGGCGGCGAAGGATTCCGACATCGTCAACATGGCAGCGCTGGCCGCGTTCAACCTCGGGGGGTAGGCCGCGCCCTCCCGCCGTTCCGCCGGCGGGACATCGAAGGGGCAATCGGGCGCATGCTGACTGCGCTTCTGGTTCTCGTAATCGTGCTGGTCCTGGCGGCCGCGCCGTTCTTCCTGCTGACGCCGAAACCGCCGAGGCCCGGCGGTACGATTCAGAGCATCGACGAAATGGAGGCCTATCTCGGCGCGCTGGTCGCGAACGAGACGCCGCCTGCCCTCGACGTCACGGTGATGAAGGGCGGGGCGCTGGTCTATGCCAAGGCCTTCGGCAAGCTCGATCCGTCCGGGACGCCGGCGTCCGGCGATGCGGTCTACCATTTCTGGTCGGTGACCAAGCTTTTCACGGCGGCGGCGATCCTCGAACTCGCCGATGACGGGAAACTCTCCCTCGACGATCCGGTGACGTCGTTTCTCCCGAACTTCAGGACCGAGTTCGCCGGCAGGCAAGCGACCGTCACGATCCGGCAGCTCCTCGACCACACTTCGGGGATGAAGAACCTCGGTCCGCTCGACCTCGTCGGCTGGATTCATCATCTTGCCGATCCGCCGGTCGACCAGGTCGCGCTCGTCCGGGACCGCATGGCGGGCTACCGGGGCCTCGCGACCGCCCCGGGAAAGACAGGCGCCTACAGCAATGCCGGCTATATCGTCCTCGGTGCAATCGTGGCGGCGGCTTCGGGCGAGAGCTACGAGGATTTCGTCCGCACGCGGCTTCTGTCGCCGCTCGGCATGGCGAGCACCGACTTCGTCTATCGCGACGATCTGCTCGCGCGGGCGGTGGCCGGGAGCCATCCGCTCTTCCACTTCTTCACGCCGCTCCTCCTCATGATGCACACGGACTGGTTCAGTAGCTGGGTCGGTAAGACGACGCGGCGGCGCATGTGGCTGCGCCCGCTCTATACCGACTATACCGGCCCCACCGGCCTGCTCGGCACCGGACGCGACCTTGCCCGCTTCGGGCAGGCCTTCCTCAACGGCGGCGAACTGGACGGAAAACGCATCCTCAGGCCCGAGAGCGCGGTCGCGATGCTCGGCGACGGCTTCGGCCCGAATAACGGGCCGGACGGCGACCGGATGGGGCTCGGCTGGCACTGGTGGGACTTCGGCGCCATGCCGTTCAAGGGGCATGGCGGCGCCGGCCCCGGCTTTGGCACGCAGCTGGCGGTCTTCGAGAAGGAGAGGATGGTGGTCGTCGTGCTTGCAAACGACACGCTTATCGATCGGGTCGGGCTGGCGCGGATGGTGGGAGACGTTTTCGGCCAACGCTGAAGCGGGGCGCGGCCGCGGCCCGCGCTGGCGCGCCCCATGGACTTGGGCCTAAACAGATCGTGGCCGGCGCCGACGGCGCCTTGACAGGGAGGCGGCGATGACCGCGAAGGGTGCCTTTCACTGGAACGAGCTGCAGACGCGCAACCTGAAGAAGGCCAAGGAGTTCTACAAGAAGACGCTCGGCTGGAGCTTCGAGGACATGCCGATGGGCGACATGTACGGCACCTACACGATCGCCAGCGCCGGCAAGCAGCAGGTCGCCGGCATGTTCGAGATGAAGGGACCGATGTTCAAGGGCGTGCCGGAGAGCTGGTTCACCTACGTCGCGGTGGACGACGTGGACAAGCTGATGAAGAAAGTGAAGTCGGCCGGCGGCAAGGTCCTTCGCGAGCCGTGGGACGTGCCGGGCATCGGTCGAATCGCGATCATAGAGGACGCCAACGGCGCTGCGCAGGGCTGGATGGTTCCGGCGCCGGAGAGCGCTTGAGGCCGGCATCCCCTTCCGGGATGCGGGAAGCTAGGAGACCGTAGTCCGGCGCGGCGCGCGAGGGCCGGACGGCCTCTGCGTCGCGCGCACACTATCGGCAGAACGATCCGGCCATGAGCGGAGGGCACGGAGCGTCGGCGTCTTCTTGATCTGATGCTCGCCCATGCGGCGGAGCAGCCGGTCAAGCACATCGACCGCCGCGGCGACGTTCGGACCCTTGTTGAGGAGGACGCACTCGGCCCTGGCCGCCATCGCGGCATCGGTCATCTCCCCGCGCGAGGGGAGGCCCTTCTTGACGAGGTCCTCAAGAACCTGCGTCGCCCAGATGACGGGGACGTTGGCGGCTTCGGCAAGCCAGAGGATTTCTTCCTGCATTTCGGCGACCCGCTCGAAGCCCATTTCCACGGCGAGGTCGCCGCGCGCGATCATGACCGCGAAGGGCTGGTGGCCGGCCGCCTGGACGATGATCTCGGGAAGGTTGCGCACCGCGCGGGGCGTCTCGATCTTGCCGACCAAGGCGATGCTCTGCCAGTCGCTGCGGCGCCGCGACAGTTCGCCCTGCAGGGCCGCGACATGGTCGGCATTCTGGACGAAGGAATGCCCGATCATGTCGGCGTTGGCCGCCACGAAATCGAGATCCTCCCGGTCCTTGGCGGTCAAGGGATCGAGGGCCAGTTCCGTATCCGGGAAGTTCAGGCCCTTCCCGGGCCGCAGCCCGACCCCGGCGAGCTTGCCGCGGGCGATGCGGACGAGGTAGCCGCCATGCGCCTCGCCGATGACGGCGCCCTGCAACTGGCCGTCATCGATCGAAACGGCATCGCCGACATGGATCGATCCGAAAATCCGCGGCTCGGTGCAGGTGAGCTGAAACGGCACCTCGGGAAGTGCCGGCAGAATCTCCGGCGCAAGCAAAGCGATGTCGCCGATATGCAGGCGCGAGCGGTCGGGCGGCGTCAGAACGCGATCGGTGCGGACCTTGGGGCCGGCGATATCCATGAGCACCGGCAGGCGACGACCGATCTTGCCCTCGGCCGCCCTGATGTTGGCGACCATCCGCGTCCAGACGGCCCGGCTGTCGTGGGCGCAATTGATGCGCATTGCGTCGGCGCCGCGAGTGGCGAGCGCTTCGATCAGCCCCGGGTCGTCGGCGGCCTCGGTCGGCAAAGTCACGAGGATGCGGCCGGTGCGACCGCGATGCGGAGGCCCGAATATCCCGGCTGCCTGGGCGGCGAGGCGGGTCTCGCCGCGGAAGAAGCGGGCTTCGGAGGGCGCGCGACAGTTCTTGACAGCCTCGTCGGCCAAGGCGGCGAGCGCGACGATCACGGCATCGAGCGAGACAAGGACACGACCTTCAAGCCGGCCGAGCGAGGAAATGCCAAGCGCCATCAGGCGGCGCTGGAGGGGCCTCAGGTCATGGCGGCGAAGCACAAGATAATGAGCGAAGTTGAGAGCCGAGGGCGCAAAGGCAGCGCGGACGATCCGTTTCCGCCAGCCGCGATAGAGGCGCCTGCCCTCGGTCGCGACCATATGGCGGAGCCTGACCAGTTCGGCCAGCGCCGCCGCGGCTCGCGCCTTCAGTTCCGGCGTTTCAGCCATTCCCATCGGACTCCGGCGCAGACCTTCGCACCCGCCTGTGACGGTTCCGCGAATGAGGGTCGGACGGAGTCTGGGCGATGGCGCAGAGCATCGCCTTGATTCAGTTCAATGTCGGCGGATCAGGCCGGCCTGGTGACCCGCCGGAGCGTCAGATTGATGCGCCCGCCCTCTGGAAACCAGTCGCGGAGGAGCGTCGAGGTGCCGGGGTAGATGCGGTCGACGCCGTGGAAGGCGAGCCGCGACTGACCGCCGAGGACGACGACATCGCCGGAGGAAAGCCTGAAGGAGCGGGTCCGATCGCTCCGGTTTGACCCGCCGATACGGAAGCGACAGGCGTCGCCGAGCGAAACGGAGACGACGGGCGCGGCGAAATCCGCCTCGTCGCGGTCCTGATGGAGGCCCATCCGGGCGGAGCCGGTGTAGTAGTTGACGAGGCAGGCTTCCGGCGGATGCGGATAGGAGGCGAGCTCCCGCCAGATTCCGAGGAGCATCGCAGGCATTTCCGGCCACGGCCGGCCGGTCTCGGGGTGGGTGGCCTGGTAGCGGTAGCCGCCATCGCGGTCGGAGACCCAGCCGAGCGGGCCGAGATTGGTCATCCGTACCGAGAAGGGCCTGCCGGTGCGCGGCATGGTTGGCGTGAAAAAGGGCGACTCGACGAGCGGGCGGCGCAGTTCGGCGACGAGGGCCCCTTGGGCGGCCGGTTCGAGATAGCCGAGCAGATGGCGAAAACCGACGCCGGCAGAGGTCAACTGAAGGGGCCTGCAGAAAACAAATGACGAGCGCTCGGGATTCTTGATGATTCCGAGATCAAGCCCGGTGACTGATGTCCATGGTCAGCCATTCCTCAGAACGTACTTCCTTCCACGACGTTTGGCCTGCCGTTCCGGCACGTTCATCGTACGGATTGGGCCCATTATTGCCCGAACGTCACATGTCATTTATGAGCAGCAGCCGCGGCTTGCGAGCGTGTAATGTCCAACGCTCTCTGAGCAAACAGAATGCGGCTATCGTAATATTTGAAGCCTGCGCGCAGGTAATGTTGCTCGAAAGAGCGAACACCATCCTCTAAGCTCTGCAGGGATCGGATCGCGGCAATCGCGCCGCTTTCCGACCCGCTCAATTCAGATTTCAAGAACGCGTAGTTGGCTTCGTCTGACGTGCAGTCCAGATTCCTATCCGAACACAATTTTTCGAAGGCGATGCGACGAGGGCCAGACCACATTCCCCACCCTAGGCCACCTTTTCCACCAGTAGTTGCCAGTTCCTCGACCAAACGAAAGCCTGCCGTCTCAAACCCTAAATTCCCGACAATCGCTGCAGCCTGCGTATCATTCAGTCCGAAGTCATCCATGAGTTGCTTCATAAGTCGCGGGGCCTTTGAGTCAAAACGACCAAAGGAAAACCCTTGCGCAAATTGGCCAGGCGCGGCGAGGACTGGAAGCGCATTCTTGTCTGGATCTGTCTCAGCTTCGGCCACCATAAGCTTCAGCTCTGCCTCACGCAGGTCGCTGAGAATACCGCTGCGCGTTAGGAACAGGAGCGTTTGAGCGCGCTGCGCATCAGTAAGGTCGTCACGGGCGAGTTCGGTTCGGACAATTTCAAACTCGAACTTTTTCTCGTCCGCCTTGATGGCGAGGGCAGCAGAATTTTCAGCGGCCTGACGCGCTAGCTCAGCATTCAGCCTCGTCGTTACGATGCTGAGTTCATTCTTGAGCTGCTCCAACGTAATATTGCTCAATTTATCGTGCTCGCTCTTAAGCCAGTCGACCATGAAATTCGCCGCAATCGTGATCACCCCCGTAAGAGCGATCGCCAAGGGCGTGCCATAACGCCATTTGCGTGTTTCCAATCCAAAAGTGCGTTTATCCTTCTCCTGATCTGCAAGTATACTCAGAATATGCTTCTTAACATCGTCAGAGACGTCCGTTCTCTTAAGTATCTCGTTTGCTGACGCAGAAATTGGCATTTCTTCGTCCGGCTTCTTGTTGGCAGGGTTCGCTGCCGACATCGAGAGTCCCTTCGGTTTTGAAAGCAACGATAGCCTTTGGTCATTACTTCTTCAGGTTGCACAGGGGAGTCAAGGTGATCTCTACGTTCGGAACGCCCAGGCAGCGCTTCCGACGAATTTCGAGTCAATGCGGGAAGATTTCCGGCGGCACCGGATAGAAGTTCGGCCAGTCGACCCACGGAACGTCCGTCGAGCCGAGCTCATACTCGTAGGTTAGCCACCCCTTCGGCGTCTCACGGAGGAGCGCGATCACCTCGCCGCCGAAAATGCCCTCATCGACGGCCTCCTGGTAGCGCGTGTAGGCGTATTCGATCTTGCCGCCGCCCGGCCGCTGCGGCTCGAGGATGACGAAGGCCCATTCGCCGATCACGCGCATCTCGCGGACGACGAACTCGACCGGCGCTCCCAGCTCGGCCTCGGCCATCGGTCGGACGGCGTCGAGGATCGCCGCCCGCTCCGGTGAGCCCTTGGGCGGTGTCACCACCTCGGCGGAAGCGTGACCGGCGATCAGCAGAAGGGGGAGAAGGGCAACCAGAACGGCCCAGCCGGGGCGCCTGAAAAATCGCGCAAACATGCGTTAAACCTCGCCAAAACCCGCCTTGCGGGCGATTTCCCCCCTTCTTATATACGCTCGCGATCAATGGACTCGGGCCAACAGGCGCGGGACCGGCGAAAAATCACGCCAAGGGGACCGGAGAGTCGCGTCGCCCGAAGCGGATATGTCGTAAGTCGTAACGCATGTCCCTCCCGGGAAACGGTTGCCGCGGGGGCCTCTAAGGGGACCCGCCCGGTCTGCCGAAAGGAGACGGAAAGAACATGGCTAAAGTCATTGGTATCGACCTCGGCACGACCAATTCGTGCGTCGCGGTCATGGACGGCAAGAACGCCAAGGTCATCGAAAACTCGGAAGGCGGACGCACGACCCCGTCGATTGTCGCCTTCACCAACGAAGGCGAGCGCCTCGTCGGCCAGCCGGCCAAGCGCCAGGCGGTGACCAACCCCGAGCGGACCATCTTCGCGGTGAAGCGCCTGATCGGGCGCCGCTACGACGACCCGATGGTCGAGAAGGACAAGAAGCTCGTCCCCTACAAGATCGAGAAGGCGTCGAACGGCGACGCCTGGGTCGAGGTGGACCGGCAGAAATATTCGCCCTCGCAGATCTCGGCCTTCATCCTGCAGAAGATGAAGGAGACCGCGGAGGCCTATCTCGGCCAGAAGGTCGAGCAGGCGGTGATCACGGTTCCCGCCTATTTCAACGACGCGCAACGCCAGGCGACCAAGGACGCCGGCAAGATCGCCGGGCTGGAAGTGCTGCGCATCATCAACGAGCCGACGGCGGCGGCGCTCGCCTACGGTCTCGACAAGAAGGACGGCAAGACGATCGCCGTTTATGACCTCGGCGGCGGCACCTTCGACATTTCGATCCTCGAAATCGGCGACGGCGTCTTCGAAGTGAAGTCGACCAACGGCGACACGTTCCTCGGCGGCGAAGACTTCGACATGCGGCTGGTCAATTACCTCGCCGACGAGTTCAAGAAGGAGCAGGGCATCGACCTGCGCGGCGACAAGCTCGCTCTGCAGCGCCTGAAGGAAGCCGCGGAGAAGGCGAAGATCGAGCTTTCCTCGGCCGCCCAGACGGAAATCAACCTGCCCTTCATCACCGCCGACGCGTCGGGCCCGAAGCACCTGACGATGAAGCTCACCCGCGCCAAGTTCGAGGCGCTGGTCGACGACCTCATCCAGAAGACGGTGGGCCCGTGCAAGGCGGCACTGAAGGATGCCGGTCTCAGCGCCGGCGAAATCCAGGAAGTGGTGCTGGTCGGCGGCATGACCCGCATGCCGAAGGTCCAGGAGGTCGTGAAGCAGTTCTTCGGCAAGGAGCCCCACAAGGGCGTCAACCCGGACGAGGTGGTTGCCGTCGGCGCCGCCATCCAGGCGGGCGTGCTGCAGGGCGACGTGAAGGACGTGCTCTTGCTCGACGTGACGCCGCTGTCGCTCGGCATCGAGACGCTGGGCGGGGTTTTCACGCGGCTCATCGACCGCAACACGACCATCCCGACCAAGAAGAGCCAGGTCTTCTCGACCGCCGAGGACAGCCAGAACGCGGTGACCATCCGCGTCTTCCAGGGCGAGCGCGAGATGGCGGCGGCAAACAAGCTGCTCGGCCAGTTCGACCTGGTCGGCATCCCGCCGGCGCCGCGCGGCGTGCCGCAGATCGAGGTCACTTTCGACATCGACGCCAACGGCATCGTCAACGTTTCGGCCAAGGACAAGGGCACCGGCAAGGAGCAGCAGATCCGCATCCAGGCTTCCGGCGGCCTCAGCGAGGCCGACATCGACAAGATGGTCAAGGACGCCGAGGCGCATGCCGCCGAGGACAAGGAGAAGCGGGCCCTGATCGAGGCGCGCAACCACGGCGAGGCCCTCATCCACTCGACCGAGAAATCGCTCGCCGAATACGGCGGCAAGGTCTCGGCCGCCGACAAGTCGGCGATCGAGGGAGCCATCGCCGCGCTCAAGACCGCGGTCGCCGGTGAGGACACCGAGGCGATCAAGGTGAAGACCAATGCGCTGGCGCAGGCTTCGATGAAGCTCGGCGAGGCGATGTACGCTGCCAGCCAGGCGGGCGGCGGCCCGGATGCGACGGGCGGCGGCCAGGCCGGCGGCGGCAAGAACGAGGACGTCGTCGACGCAGACTTCGAGGAAGTCGACGACGACCAGAAGAAGTCGGCCTGACGCGACGGGCCGCTTCATGGAGATCACGCTCCGTCCCCTCAGAGCAGCGGACGCGGACGTGATCTCCGCCTGGTTCGCCGGGCCGGCGGAACTCGCGCAGTGGGCCGGCCCGGAAACCGATTTTCCCCTCACCCGCTCGCATCTGGAGACCTGGATCGGCGAGCGGGCGGGCCCGCGGCCCAGGACCTGCTACGCTGCCGTGGACGCAGACGACATGCCGTTCGCAACCTTCCAGCTGGTCGACGACCGCCGCAACCGCATGGTGCGCCTGGCGCGCTTCGGCGTGGCGCCGGAGAGGCGCGGCAGGGGCCTCGGCCGGGCGCTTCTCAAGCTGATCCTGGAAAGGGCCTTTGTCGAAATGGGCGCGCATCGCGTCGAACTCGGCGTTTCAAGCGAGAATTCGCGGGCGCGGGAGCTTTATGAACGAGCCGGTTTCGTGCATGAAGGCACGGCGCGGGACAGTTCGCTGGTCGATGGGGCATGGCGGTCAGTCGACAATATGAGCCTCTTGCGCCCCGAGTGGCGGCGAGGCTGGGCAGACGCCGTTCCGGCGATGGCGGGCTGAGATAGCGACGATGGCTAAGCGCGATTTCTACGAAGTGCTGGGCGTGGCGCGGAATTGCGACGAGAAGGAACTGAAGGCCTCGTTCCGCAAGCTCGCCATGCAGTACCATCCCGACCGAAATCCCGGCGACCACACGGCCGAGATGAAGTTCAAGGAAGTCAGCGCCGCCTACGAGTGCCTGAAGGATCCGCAGAAACGGGCCGCCTACGACCGCTTCGGCCACGCCGCCTTCGAGAACGGTGGCATGCATCACGGCGGCGGCTTCAACGGCGACTTCGGCGCCTCGATGGCCAACATATTCGACGACATATTCGGCGACATGATGGGCCGCCGCGCCGGCAATCAGCGGGGCGGCCGCGAGCGCGGCGCGGACCTGCGCTACAACATGGAGATCACGCTCGAGGAGGCCTACGCCGGCAAGACGGCCGAGATCGAGGTGCCGACCAAGATCGTCTGCAGCACCTGCTCCGGCACCGGCGCCAGGCGCGGCTCGTCGCCGAAGACCTGCCCGACCTGCGACGGCCACGGGCGGGTGCGGGCGGCGCAGGGTTTCTTCTCGATCGAGCGGACCTGCCCCAACTGCCACGGCCGCGGCGAGGTGATCGCCGATCCCTGCCCGGCCTGCTCGGGCTCGGGACGGATCACCGAGGAACGCAAGCTGTCGGTGAACATCCCGGCAGGCATCGAGGACGGCACCCGCATCCGTCTCGCCGGCGAGGGCGAGGCGGGGCTCCGAAGCGGGCCGGCGGGCGACCTCTACATCTTCCTGTCGATCAAGCAGCACGAATTCTTCCAGCGCGACGGCGCCGACATTTTCTGCCGGGTGCCGATCTCGATCACGACTGCGGCGCTCGGCGGCGAATTCGAGGTGCCGACCATCGACGGCAACAAGACGCGCGTGCGCGTGCCGGAGGGGACGCAGACCGGCAAGCAGTTCAGACTGAAGAACAAGGGAATGCCGGTGCTCCGCACCAGCAAGGTCGGCGACATGTACATCCAGGTTACCGTCGAGACGCCCAGGAACCTGTCGCGCAGGCAGCGCGAGCTGCTTGAGGAATTCGAGAAAGCGTCCTCGGCCGAAACCAACCCCGACTCGTCCGGGTTCTTCACCCGCGTCCGCGATTTCTTCGCGGGCTAGGACCGGCGGCCATGAGCGTCGCGGACCGGTTTCGTTTTCTGGTTTCGCTGTGGAACCGGCCGAAGATGACCGGCGCCGTGGCGCCGTCGAGCGCGGCGCTCTGCGCGCTGATGGCGAGCTATGTCGACCCGAACGACCCGCTGCCGATCCTCGAACTGGGGCCCGGCACCGGGGTGGTAACGCGGGCCCTGATAGAACGCGGCGTGCCGCCCGACCGGATCGTCGCGATCGAATACGCGCCGGAATTCGTCGCCCTTATCCGCGAGCGCTTCCCCGGCGTCCGGGTCGTCCAGGGCGACGCCTTCGATCTCGATGCGTCGCTGCCGCCCGGTTTCGACCGCTTCGCCGCCATCGTTTCCAGCCTGCCTTTGCCGCAGCGTTCAGAGGAGGAGCGCCAGAGGCTCGTCATGAGCGGACTGTCGCGGATGGCAAAGGGCCGGCCGTTCATCCAGTTCTCCTACCTGAAGAACGGGCCGGTGCCGGTGCTCACCGGCGGCTTTACGGCAGAGGCTTCGCACTGGATCTGGGGCAACATCCCGCCCGCGCGCGTCTGGCGATATCGCGCGGTCTGATCCATGGCGCATCTGCCGCGGCCCAAGATCCTCGTCTTTGCCGGTTCGATCCGCAGCGGGTCGCTCAGCCAGAAGCTCGCCAATGCCGCAGCGAAAGAGCTGGCGCTCAACGATGCCGACGTGACCAAGATCTCGCTCGCCGACTATCCGTTGCCGATCTACGACGGCGACCTCGAAAAGGAGAAAGGCGTTCCCGAAAACGGAGTGAAGCTCGCCCGGCTGATTGCGGCCCACCAGGGCGTGTTCATTGCGACGCCCGAGTACAACAATTCCCTGCCGCCGCTCCTCAAGAACGCGATCGACTGGGTGAGCCGCATCCGCGAATCGTCCGGGATCAAGTATCGCTACCGGGTCTACGGCGTCGGCAGCACTTCGGACGGACGCTATGGCGGGGCGCGGGCGCTGATCGACCTAAGGCGGGCAATCTCAACCGGCCTTCGCGCGGTGATCGTTCCGGACAAGATCGAAGTGTCCTACGCCGACCGGGCTTTCAACGAATCGGGCGACCTCGCCGACGAGGCCTATGAGCGGCTGCTCAAGGCGGTGGTGACCCACCTCATCGACTTCGCGCGGCGGCTGGCGGACTGAGGCGCACGGGCCCTCCCCCACGGCCGCTATTGCACGACCAGGACCGGCTCGCCGAGAACATCCCAGCGCGGTTCGATGCCAAGCCCGGGGGCGTCCGTCGTCGTCATGAAACCGTCGACCCGCTGCGGGGCGCCCTCGGCGATCGAGACGGTGCCGTAGGAGTTGAAGTCGGTGGCGGTGAAGCAGAACCTTTCGGGGGTCGAGCGGGCGAGATGGGCGATGGTCGCGGTGACAATGTCGCCGCCCCAGGTGTCCTCGATGGTCATCGGAATGCCGCTGGCCACGCAAAGGTCACGCATCTGCCGCGCTTTGGTGAGGCCGCCGACCTTGGAAATCTTCAGATTGATGACGTCGAAGGCGTCCTCGCCGATGCCCCTGACCAGATCGCCCACCGAGCCAATATTCTCGTCCAGCACGAAGGGCAACGCAGTACGCCGGCGGATCGAGACGCTCTCCTCGTAGGTCATGCAGGGCTGCTCGATATAGACATCGACATCGCGCACCGCGTTCACGACGCGGGCAGCGTCGGCCATGGTCCAGCCGGTGTTGGCATCGGCGACCAGGATATCGGTCGGCTGCAGAATGGCGCGGCAGGCCCTGATCCGGGCGATGTCGTCATTGGGATTGCCGCCGACCTTGAGCTGGAACCGGGTGTAGCCCTCGGCCCGGTAGCCGCGGATCTTCTCCGCCATCTTCGGTGCGTCTTCCTGGCTGATCGCGCGGTAGAGCGCGATCTTGTCCTGCGCCGCGCCGCCGAGGAGCGTGTGCAGGGGAAGGCCGGCGACCTTGCCGAGAATGTCCCAGCACGCGATGTCGACCGGCGCCTTGACGTAGGGGTGCCCGCGAAGCACGGCATCCATGCGCTGGTTGAGCGGCCACAGGGCGGTGGGATCCTGGCCGATGAGCTTCGGCCCGATCTCGGCGATCCCGGCGCGCACGCCCCCGGCGTAGGCAGGAAGGTAGGCCGAGCCGAGCGGGCAGCACTCGGCGTAGCCGGTCACGCCTGCGTCGGTATCGACGGCAACGACCGTGGAATCGAACACCTCCACGTAGTTGCCGCCCGACCAGTTGTAGCGGCCCTCCCGGAGCGGCAGGTCCACCCGAAAGACCCTGATGGCGGTGATTTTCATGGCGCTGCCCCAAGCATCCCGGACAGGGAGAGTTGCAGCATCCGGCTTGCGATGTACAGAACGCTGCCGCGCCGCGGCGGCGCGGCGTTGACCGGTCCCGGCGGATCGGCCACAAGGCCCGGCGATGCGCATTCCTCCCCGCGACCGCCTGATCGTCGCCCTCGACCTGCCCTCGGTCGGCGAGGCGCGGGCGATGGCTGCACGCCTTGGTGACAGCGTCAGCTTCTATAAGGTCGGATTGGAGCTGATCTATGCCGGCGGGCTCCCCTTCGCGGCGGAGCTGATCCGGAGCGGGAAGAAGCTTTTCCTCGACGCCAAGCTCCTCGACATCGACAACACGGTCGCCGGCGCGGTGCGAAGCGCCGCCAGGCTCGGGGCGACATTCCTGACAGTGCATGCCTATCCGAAGGCGATGCGGGCCGCGGCGGGCGGGCGGGGGTCATCGCCGCTCAAGCTCCTCGCGGTGACGGTGCTCACCTCCATGGATCAGGCCGACCTTGCCGCCGCCGGCTATGCCGGAACGGTGAGCGACCTCGTCGCCCGACGCGCGGCCGACGCCAAGGCGGCGGGGATGGACGGGATCGTCGCGTCACCGGCCGAGGCCGCGGCGGTCCGCGCAATCGCCGGGCCGGACATCGCGATCGTGACCCCCGGAGTGCGTCCGGCGGGGACCGATGCGGGCGACCAGAAACGGATCGCGACGCCAGGCGAAGCCATCCGCGCCGGCGCCGACTATCTCGTCGTCGGGCGTCCGGTGACCGGCGTAGCCGACCCGCGGGGCGCCGCGGAAGCCATCGTCGCGGAGATCGCAGCCGCTTTGCCCGGGTAGAAGCGAGGTTTGCCCTTCCCCATCGCGCCGGATATATCCGCGCGTCCGGCGCGCGCGCCCGGGCCGAGGGAAGAGAAGCCGATGCCTGACATGAATCTCGTTGTAGTGGGAGCGGCCGGGCGCATGGGCCGCACCCTCATCAAGACGATCGCGGCGACGCCCGGAGTCCGCCTGTCGGGCGCCGTCGAGCGCGCCGGCGCGGCCGAACTCGGCAAGGACGCGGGCGAGCTGGCCGGAACCGGGCCGAACGGCATTCCGGTCGAAGAAGACCCGCTACCCCTTTTCGCCAAGGCGGACGGCGTGCTCGATTTCACGGCGCCGGCGGCGACGGTCGAGTTCGCCGAACTCGCGGCGCAGGCGCGGATCGTCCACGTCGTCGGGACCACCGGCCTGACGCCGGCCGACGAGGCAAGGATTGTCGCCGCAGCGCGCCACGCGGTGGTCGTGAAGTCCGGCAATATGAGCCTCGGGGTCAACCTCCTCGCCGGGCTCGTCCGCCAGGCAGCGAAGGCGCTCGGGCCGGAATTCGATATCGAGGTGCTCGAAATGCATCACCGGCACAAGGTCGATGCGCCGTCGGGCACCGCCCTGCTCCTCGGCAAGGCGGCGGCGGACGGACGCGGCATCGACCTCAAGGAGCACTCGGTGCGGAGCCGCGACGGGCATACCGGTGCGCGGCAAAGCGGTGACATCGGCTTTGCGACGCTGCGTGGCGGCGCCGTGGTCGGCGAGCACACGGTGATCTTTGCCGGCGAAAGCGAGCGGATCGAACTGACACACCGGGCCGCCGACCGGTCGCTGTTCGCGCACGGCGCCATCCGTGCGGCCCTCTGGGGCCGAGGCAAGAAGCCCGGGCTCTATTCCATGGCCGATGTGCTCGGCTTCCTCGGAGACAGGTAAGATGGGCTGGAAACCGTACGCGACCGGCATCGCCCTGGCGTTTGCCATTGCCGGGACCGCGGCCGCCGCCGACTATCCGTTCAGCGGGCTCTTCAACTACCCGCCTGACGAGGTGAGCGCTCCCGATGCACCCCTCTTCTGCGCCTACAACTTCTTCACCCAGGAGAAGGACGGCGCCTACACCAACTATCACCTCGATCTCGACCAGTACCGGAAGGACGGGACGATCCGGTACCTGGTATTCACGCGGGGCAAATGCAGCGTCGACCGGAACAACGTCGAAAGCTGCTCGTCGAGCTGGGACGCCAATCCGCAGAACGTCGGCCAGGACTTCTTCGACGTCATCCAGAGCATCAAGACCGATGAGATCGTAATCGCCTTCAGCGACACCAAGGAAAACGCCGAGAGCTACGTCGCGACCGGCGAACCCAAGCCCAGCGGCGTCGGACGCTATGTGCGCTGCCCCTTCGACGAGGCCGCGATCGCGAAGTACCGGACGGAGACCGAGAGCAAGATCAGCGAAGAGGAGCGGTCTGCGCTGATGGAGCCGCAGCTCGACAATGACACCCGCGACACGATGAACGCGGTGCTGAAGACCATCACGGGCGGCCATTAGGTCAGGAGCCATGGAACGCATCCTCGTCCTCGTCCGGCACGGGCAGAGCGAATGGAACCTCCTCAACCTTTTCACCGGCTGGCGCGACGTCGACCTGTCGCCCAAGGGGATCGACGAGGCCAAGACCGCCGGCAAGCGGCTGAAGACGAAGGGCCTGAAGTTCGGCATCGCCTTCACCTCCGCGCTGAAACGGGCACAGCGGACGCTTGATTTCATGCTCGCCGAGCTTGGCCAGACGCACCTGCCGATCGAGCGCGACCAGGCCCTCAACGAGCGCGACTACGGCGACCTGTCGGGCCTCAACAAGGACGACGCGCGCAAGAAATGGGGCGAGGAGCAGGTGCATATCTGGCGCCGCTCCTATGCCGTGGCTCCGCCCGGCGGCGAATCGCTGCGGGATACCGGCGCACGGGTCTGGCCCTACTACCTTCACACCATCCAGCCGCACGTGATGCGCGGCGAGGGCGTGCTGATCGCCGCGCACGGCAATTCGCTCCGCGCGCTGATCATGGCGCTGGAGGGACTGTCGCCGGACGAAATCGTCAAGCGCGAGCTGGAAACGGGCCTCCCGATCCTCTACCGGCTGAACGAGGATACGAGCGTCGCCGGCAAGGAAGTGCTGGCGGGCTAGGCGCTCACGCGCGCCTGCCTTCCGTCCTCACTCTTCGCCATCCTCTGTGAAAGAAGAGGATCGATTACCGGCTCCGGTCTTTTCGCGGTTGTGTGCTTCTCGTGCCGATCCTCCGGTCAAGCCGGAGGATGACGGGGCGCGAGCTAGCCGGCGCTGAGCTGCCCTGCTTCCCAGCCAAGGATGGCGCGCTTCCGGGTCAGGCCCCAGTGGTAGCCGCAGAGCCCGCCGCCCTTGCCCATGACGCGATGGCAGGGAACCACGAACGAGATCGGGTTACGGCCAACCGCGGCGCCCACCGCTCGCGCCGCCAAGGGGCGGCCGATATGGGCGGCGATGTCGGAATAGGTGGTCACCTTGCCGAGGGGGAGCTTCAGGAGCGTTTCCCAGACGCGGATCTCGAAATCCGAACCGATCATGACGATGCGGAGCGGCCGTTCGGGGCGCCATTCGGCCGGGTCAAAGATACGGCGGGCCAGCGGCTCGGTCGTTGCCTGGTCGGCGACGAAGGCGGCGGCCGGCCAGCGACCGCGCATATCGGCGAGGGCAGCGTCCTCACCACCGGCGTCGGCAAAAGCGAGGCCGGCAAGGCCCCGCTCGGTCGCCATCACCAGGGCACGGCCGAAGGGCGAATCGTGGAAGCCGTAGCGGACGGTGAGGCCCTCGCCGCGCGCCTTGAAGTCGCCCGGCGTCATCGCCTCATGGGTGACGAAGAGATCATGCAGCCGGCCGGGACCGGAAAGTCCGACCTCGTAGCTGGCGTCCAGCACCGAGGCCGAGTCAGCGAGCAGCGACCGCGCATGGTCGAGCGTCACCGCCTGCAGGAAACCCTTGGGCGTCAGGCCCGCCCAACGGGTGAACAGCCGCTGAAGCGCAAGCGGGCGCAGGCCGACCTCCTCGGCAATCGCATCGAGCGAGGGCTGGATGCGCCAGTTCCGCGAGATGAACTCGATGGCGCGGCGGACAATCGCGTAATCGGAGCCGACCGCCTCGCGCGGTGCGCGGACGGGAGCCGGGGCGGCGAAGTCGAGAGCGAGGGACATGGGCCTTTTCCTCATTGCTGTCCCGCCGATCTAGGCGTGCCGAAGACCGCTGCCCACCCGATTCTTGCAGCGGTCAGGCGCCGCGACGGACCGCGGCGAGCGCCGCGCCGAAATCGGCCGCAAAGCGCTCGCGCTCGCGCGGGCCGAGGAAGGCGGCGATCGGCAGCCGGCTGCCGTGCGAGGAGATGCTGAGCGCGGTGACGCCGAACTCCGGGTGGCGGTCGATTTCGAGGCGGGCCCAGTAGGGATTGAACCCGGCCTCGGTCTCGCGACCGCTCGGGGCGATCCGCTTGACGCTGAGGCGCTCGCGGGTCAGCCGGATCTCCTCGGCGGCGCGGGCCGACCGGTAGCTGAGGCGAAAGGCGAACTGAAGCGCCAGGATATCGAGGCCGCAGAAACCGACCACCGGCCAGGCGCCCATCAGCCAGAAGGCCAACCCGATGGTGAAGGTGCCGGCGACGAACACCGCCATCACCAGGGCGAAGCCATTCGGGCTCAGCGACCGGTGCGGCCTGAGGACAACCGCGAAGAGCGGCTGCTCGTCGAACGCGGGATTGGCGGCGGTCATTGCCGGTCAGTATAGAGGAGCAATGGCAGAAACACAGGGCGGCCGAACGACGCCACGGCCGGCGCGGCCACGGAAAGGCTCGGCCCGGCGGGTCTCGTCGGAAGAGGCGGCCGAGATCTTCCGGCGCTTTGCCGCGCGCGATCCCGAGCCCAAGACCGAGCTGCACTACCGCGACCCGTTCACCCTGCTGGTTGCGGTCGTGCTCTCGGCACAGGCGACCGATGCGGGGGTGAACAAGGCGACGCCGGCGCTGTTCAGGGCGGCGCCAACTCCGGCGAAAATGGCGGCGCTCGGCGAGGAGAAGATCGCCGAATACATACGCACGATCGGGCTCTATCGCGGCAAGGCGCGGAACGTGGCGGCGCTGTCACGCAAGCTCGTCGAGGAGCACGGCGGCAAGGTCCCTTCGACGCGGCAGGAACTGGAGGCGCTGCCCGGCGTCGGGCGAAAGACAGCCAATGTCGTCCTCAACGTCGCCTTCGGGCAGCCCACCATGGCGGTCGACACCCACATCTTCCGGGTATCCAACCGGACCGGGCTTGCTCCCGGCGGCGATCCGGAGGCGGTCGAAGCGGAACTGGAAAGGATCGTGCCGGAGGCTTACCGGCTCCACGCCCACCACTGGCTGATCCTGCATGGCCGCTACGTCTGCACGGCGCGGAAGCCGGATTGCCCGGCCTGCATCATCCGCGACATCTGCCGTTATCCGGCAAAGACGCCATGACATTGCGCGGCGGCCTTGGCCGATTATAGTGCCGCCCGCCTCACCTCGAGTTTCTCCCGGCATTCATGGCTGAGCCCAAGTTCGACGTCCTCGGCATCGGCAATGCGATCGTCGACGTGATCGCCACGGCCGAAGAGGACTTTCTCGTCCGCGAAGGGCTGATCAAGGGATCGATGCGGCTGATCGAGACCGACGAGGCGGAGCGCCTCTACGGCGCCATGGGGCAGGCGGTGCAGACCTCCGGCGGCTGCGCCGGCAACACCGCGGCGGGCGTCGCCTCGTTCGGCGGGCGCGCCGCCTTTATCGGCAAAGTCGCCGATGACGGACTGGGGCGCGTCTACCGCCACGACATGCACGCGCTTGGCATCGATTTCGAGACGAAGCCGCTGATCGGCGGCGAGCCGACGGCACGCTCGATGATCCTGATCACGCCGGACGGCGAGCGGACGATGAACACGTATCTCGGAGCCGCCCAGCTGCTTTCCCCCGACGACATCGACGAGGCGGCGGTCGGGGCCGCCCGTATCACCTATCTCGAGGGCTACCTCTGGGACCGGCCGCAGGCAAAGGCGGCTTTCCGCAAGGCGGCGAAGGTCGCCCATGCCGCGGGCCGCAAGGTTTCACTGACGCTCTCCGACTCGTTCTGCGTCGACCGCTTCCGCGACGAGTTTCTCGGCCTTATCCGCGACGGTTCGGTCGACGTGCTGTTCGCCAACCTCGCCGAACTGCATGCGCTCTACCAGACCGCCGACCTCGATACGGCCATCTCGGCGCTCCGCGCCGACGCGAGGATCGCCGCGGTAACCGCCGGCGCCGACGGCGCCTTTGTCATTTCACGCGAGAACGTCGAGGTGGTCCCGGCCTACCCGGTCGAGCGGATCGTCGACACGACCGGAGCCGGCGACCTATTCGCCGCGGGCTTCCTCTACGGCCTGGCGCACGGAACTCCGCTCGCCACCGCGGCCAAACTCGGCCACCTCGCCGCCGGCGAAGTGATCGGCCATATCGGCCCGCGCCCGGCGGTATCGCTGAAGGGCCTGGCCCAACAGGCCGGGCTGCACATCGAATAAGCCGGACGGCCTCAAGTCGGGCGGAGACGGGCCTGCTGCGCCGCCTGCATTTCGGCGGCACGCTGGCGGTATAGCGCCACGAAATCGACCGGGTCGATCATCAGCGGCGGAAAGCCGCCGTTGCGGCTGGCATCGGCGATGATCTGGCGGGCGAACGGAAAGAGCAGGCGCGGGCATTCGATCATCACGGCTGCGCCCATCACTTCCTGCGGGATGTTGGTGAACCGGAACAGGCCGGCATAGAGCAGCTCGATTGCGAAGAGCGTGGTCTTGCCATCGACGGCCTTCACGTCGAGCTTCAACTCGACTTCCATCTCGTTGTTGCGCAGCTCGCCGGCCTGGACGTTGATCGAGATGTTGATGCCGGGCTGGGCCTGGCGGTTGCGCAGGGATGACGGCGCGCCCGGATTCTCGAACGACAGGTCTTTGACGTATTGCGCGATGACGCTCAGACTTTGCGGCCCGCCGGGCGCCGGGGCCGCCGGTTGGCCATCGGTATTCGACATATGCGGCCCTCCCCGAGCCAAAAGCCTTGCTTTGCACCACCTTTGCCGGGGTACGGCGGGTGGCTAACACGCGCCAACGGTGGTTACAAGAAGGACACCCGCGCTTGACGGGCTCGCAACCCGCCTTAACGTGCTTACATAGCGGAGTAGCGTCAATCCATGCTGCCAGGCAGCCAGTCATTCCGTCCGCGCCAGGACGCCGCACCATGAACGGCTTTCCCGACCTATACACCGTCATTTTCCTCGTCATCGCGGTGGTGATCTTCCTGCGACTGAGGAGCGTGCTTGGCCGGCGGACCGGCAACGAACGGCCACCTTTCGACCCGTTCGCGCGGCGCAACCCGGCGCAGCCGGGCGCCCCGGCTGAGGACAAGGTGATCAGCCTCCCGCGCCGTCCGATCGAGCGGGAGGAAACCGCCCCTGCGGCGGCCGCGACAACCCTGACCGACGAGCGCATCCGCGCCGTGGCGATCGAAGGAACGCCGCTCAACGACGGCCTCAAGGCGATCGCGGCCGCCGACCGGAGCTTCGACCCCGACGGATTCATCCGCGGCGCCCGCGGCGCCTATGAGATGATCGTTACGGCCTTTGCCGACGGCGACCGCAAGACCCTGAAACAGCTTCTCAGCCGCGAAGTATTCGACGGCTTCGTCGCCGCGATCAGCCAGCGCGAGACGCGGCAGGAAAAGATGGAATTCAAGTTCGTCGGCATCGACAAGGCCGAGATCACCGATGCCGGCCTGCGCGGCAGCACCGCGCAGATCACCGTCCGCTTTCTGTCGAAGCTCATCTCGGCCACGCGCGACAAGGACGGCAAGGTCATCGACGGCGATCCGGTGCGGGTGAGCGACGTAACCGACATCTGGACGTTCGCGCGCGAGACCGTTTCGCGCGATCCGAACTGGAAGCTGGTCGCCACCGAATCCATCGAGTAACGCGGCAGACCGGGCGTGGCATCCGCGCCATCTCCACCCGACCTTCGACATCTGGGCTTCGACGCGCTGAACGGCTGGCGCGACGACGATCAGGCCGCGGCGCTGGCCGCATTCCGCGAAGGCGCCGCGGTACTCGCCGAACACCCGCCAAAGCGGCGGGCCGCGGCGGTTGACACGGACCGCCTCACCGCGCTCCTCCGTGCCTCCCGCGACGTCCCGGCGGGAGAGGCGCGATCCTTCTTCGAGGCGAACTTCCGTCCGGTTGAAGTTCTGCCATCCGGCTCGGGATTTTTCACCGGCTACTACGAACCGGTTCTTGCCGGCTCGCGGCACGCGACGGCCAAATTCACCGTCCCGCTCCTCCGGGCACCGGATGACCTTGTCGAAATCGACCCGGACCGCCCGCCCGCCGGCATCCCCGAGGGCTTCCGTTTCGCACGGCAGACGGCGGCGGGGCTCCAGCCCTATTTCGACCGCGGCGAGATCGAACGCGGGGCGCTTGCCGGGCGCGGGCTCGAACTCGTGTGGCTTGCCGACCGGATCGATGCCTTCTTCGTCCATATCCAGGGAGCGGCCCAGATCCGTCTTGCCGAGGGCGGTACGATGCGGGTCACCTACGCGGCCAAGACCGGGCATCCCTACACTTCGGTCGGCAAAGTGCTGGTCGAGCGCGGCATTCTCACGCTCGCCGAGGCCGACATGACAGGCATCCGGAGCTGGCTGGCGGCCAACCGCTACAAGGCCGACGCGATCCTTTGGCAGAACCGGTCCTACATCTTCTTCCGCGAGGCGCCGGTGCCGGATGCCGCGCTAGGCCCGATCGCCGCAGCCAAGGTGCCGCTCCATGCCGGCCGCAGCCTCGCCGTCGACCGTCTCCTCCACAGCTTCCACCTGCCGGTCTGGATCGAGACGGAAATCCCGGGCGGAGGGACCTTCCGCCGTCTGATGATCGCTCACGACACCGGCTCGGCCATCGTCGGGCCGGCGCGCGCCGACATCTTCTTCGGTTCGGGCGACGAAGCCGGCGCCATCGCGGGGCGGATGCGCGGCCGCGGGCGCTTCGTCCTGCTCGTGCCTGACCAAGGCTAGAATGGCACGGCGGTCCCGCACCCTTTCCGGCGAAGAACGGCGGCTCTGGGAACTGGTCGCCGGCGCGGCGAAGCCGCTGAAGCCCCTGCCCCCAAAACCCGCGAAGCGGGAACCGACCGCGACGGCGCCGCGGGCAAGTGCCGGCCCTGCGGCGCCTCCGGCCGCCTCATCGGTGACCGCGAAGCCCAAGCCGATGCCCGGCGCGATCGACCACAAGACACGAACGCGGCTGATGCGCGGCGGGCTTGAAGTGGAGGGGCGGCTTGACCTGCACGGGCTGACGCAGGGACCCGCCCACCAGCGCCTTCTCGCCTTCCTGACCGAAGCGCAGGCGAGAGGCACCCGGCTCGTCCTCGTCATCACCGGGAAGGGCGACCCCGAGGCGCGCACCGATGGGGAGCGCGGCGTGCTGCGGCGGGCGGTGCCTGCCTGGCTCTCCTCGGTGGCGTTTCGAAGCCTCGTAGCCGGCTTCGGCGAGGCCGGCCGGCGGCATGGCGGCGCCGGCGCCCTCTATGTGCGGGTCAAGCGCCGGGAACGCGCCTAGCGGCTCAGGAGAGGAGCTTCCGAAGCTCCGCTTCCTTGTCGTTGATGAACCAGCCGTAGAAATTCTCCTGCGGCGGTAGCGGCGGCTGGCCGGCCTTCTGGCGCTGGGCATTGGTCGCGGCAAGCTGCCGCGCCCGGGTCGCGGCGTCGCCGAGATTGTAGAGCGTGGCGGTCAGGCCCGGATTCTTCGAAATGTCATAGCCGGCATACTTCTTGTACATGTCGATCGAGGCGCGAATGACCGCGGCGACGTACTGGATCGACGTATCCGGGTTCATGATCTGCTCGTAGATGTCGGCGGCGTTGTTCATGTCGAGGAGCGGCAGGCCGCCCTTGGCATGGACCATGTCGGTGACCATCAGGGCGGCGACCGGGCTGATCTGGCCGATGCCGAAGGTCTGGCCGGCAAACATCGGCTTGAAGAAGACGCGGTGCAGGCGGTCGCGCGGATAGAGCCGGCCATCGACGAACTTGCCGAAGAACTTGTTGGTCCAGACGACCTCACGGCAGTCCCACATCTCGTAGTTCGACTTGATCGCGTTGCAGGGCGCGAACTGCGGCTTCTTGAAAAGCTCGGCGGCGGTCTGGCCGTTGTACTCGAACTGGAGGGACTTGTTGTCGGCGTAGATCAGCGCCTTGACGTAGTAGGCCTGCAGCGTGTCGTAGGTGTCGATGTTGTAGGTGTGCTCGCCGACGATGGCGCCGATGATGTGGATCGGGTCGATGCCGTAGATGGCGGCGGACTTCTTGATGTTGGCCATCAGCTTCTTGTCGCTCGACAGCAGCGCATAGACGCGCTGGTACTTGCCGGAGAACGACTTGATCTTGCTCATGCTGGTGAGCACGCGCGAGCCCCAGTAGATTGGCGGCTGGGTCTTGGAGTAATTGCCGGGCGGGACGACGATGACCGAGGTCGCCGCCGACGCCGCCACCGTGCCGACGGCAAGCGCAGCGACGGCAAGCGCATAGAGCGTTGAGCGCACCAGTTTCATAGACGGGCCTTCAAACCTGACGGCCGCGATGCCGACCCCTGCGGCGGCCATGGCGGCGACCGGGAGGGACTGTGCCGGAATTCGGGCAGATCAATGACAAACGGCGCCGCCGGCCCTAGCGGGCGGCGGCGCCGTGATCCTAGCAGCAGGTATTCGAGGAGCGGAAGGGCGCCGGCCTAGAGGATGAAGCGCGAGAGATCGGCGTTGCGGGCAAGATCGCCAATGTGGCTCTCGACATATTTGGCGTCCACCACGATGGTCTCGCCATTCTTGTCGGCGGCGGCGTAGCTGATCTCGTCCAGCACCCGTTCCATCACGGTCTGCAGGCGGCGGGCGCCGATGTTCTCGACGCTGGCGTTGACCGAGACGGCGATCGAGGCGATCGCGTCGACGGCGTCGGCCGTGATTTCGAGGGTGACGCCCTCCGTTGCCATCAGGGCCACGTACTGCTTGATCAGGCTCGCCTCGGTCTCGGTCAGAATCCGGACGAAATCCTCGCGGGTGAGCGGCTGCAGTTCGACCCGGATCGGCAGGCGGCCCTGCAGCTCCGGCAGGAGGTCGGACGGCTTGGCGACATGGAAGGCGCCGGAAGCGATGAAGAGGATGTGATCCGTCTTCACCGGCCCGTGCTTGGTGGCGATGGTGGTGCCCTCGATCAATGGCAGAAGGTCGCGCTGGACGCCCTCCCGGCTGACATCGGCGCCGTAGCGGCCTTCCCGCGCGCAGATCTTGTCGATCTCGTCGAGAAAGACGATGCCGTCGTTCTCGACCGACGCGATCGCTTCCTGCACGACCTCTTCGTTGTCGAGGAGCTTGTCCGATTCCTCGGCGATGAGGATGTCGTGCGAGTCCTTGACGGTGACCTTGCGGGTCTTGGTCTTGTTGCCGAAAGCCTTGCCGAGCATCTCGGAGATATTCATGACGCCGACGCTAGCGCCGGGCATGCCCGGCACCTCGAAGGAGGGCATGCCGCCTCCGGTATCGCGGACCTCGATCTCAATCTCCTTGTCGTCGAGTTCGCCGGCGCGTAGCCGCTTCCGGAAACTCTCGCGGGTCGCCGGGCTCGCCGACGCGCCGACTAGGGCGGTCAGCGCCCGCTCCTCGGCGGCCAGTTCCGCCTTGGCGGTAACTTCCTTCCGCTTCCTCTCGCGGACGAGACCGATCCCGACCTCCAGGAGGTCGCGGACGATCGAATCGACGTCGCGGCCGACATAGCCGACCTCGGTGAACTTGGTCGCCTCGATCTTGAGGAAGGGAGCGCCTGCGAGCTTCGCGAGGCGGCGGGAAATCTCCGTCTTGCCGATGCCGGTCGGCCCGATCATCAGGATGTTCTTCGGCAAGACTTCCTCGCGCATCGAGCCGGTCAATTGTTGGCGGCGCCAGCGGTTGCGCAGCGCAATCGCGACAGCGCGCTTAGCGTCGGCCTGGCCGATGATGAAGCGATCGAGCTCGGAGACGATTTCGCGCGGCGAGAAGGTCGTCATCTTCGCTCCCAGCGGCTCAGCGGTCTGCATCGATGCTTTCGAGGGTGACATGTTCATTGGTGTACACGCAGATGTCGGCGGCGATCGCCATCGCCTTTCTGGCAATGGCCTCGGCGCTCAGGTCGGTTTCGAGAAGGGCGCGGGCGGCGGCAAGGGCGTAGTTGCCGCCGGAGCCGATGCCCATGACGCCGTATTCCGGTTCGAGCACGTCGCCCGTACCGGTGAGAACGAGGCTGGTCGACTTGTCGGCCACCAGCATCATCGCTTCGAGGCGGCGGAGGTAGCGGTCGGTCCGCCAGTCCTTGGCAAGCTCGACGCAGGCGCGGGTGAGCTGACCGGGATATTGCTCGAGCTTGGCTTCAAGCCGTTCGAAGAGCGTGAAGGCATCGGCGGTGGCGCCGGCAAATCCGCCGATGACGCCGCCACCCTTGCCGAGCGGGCGGACCTTCTTGGCGTTGTGCTTGATGACCGTCTGGCCGACGGAGACCTGACCGTCGCCGGCGATGACGACCTTGCCGCCCTTGCGCACGGTGAGGATGGTGGTGCCGTGCCAGGGCCGGGACGCAGTACTATCCATAGGGGTGGGATCCTTTCCGGCGGGCCGAAGCGGTCAGAATGCCCCGCGCCAGCCCCCAACTTCTCCGGCGGGCTCGCCGCCGGACGCCGTTATGTAAGGACGGAGCGGGGCAAGTTCAAACCGGCTGGCGCGCCCGGGGAAACGCGATTTGGCATTCCCCTAGCCTGCCTGATACAAGGCGCGCGCACGAGAGGACGAGCGCCAGATGCGCACCGCGACGGTCAAGCGCAAGACCAGGGAGACGGAGGTTTCCGTCAGCATCGATCTCGACGGCACCGGCCGTGCCGAGATCGCGACCGGCGTCGGATTCCTCGACCACATGCTGGACCAGGTGGCCCGGCACGGGCTCCTCGACCTCAGGGTTTCCGCCAAGGGCGACCTGGAGATCGACCAGCACCACACGACCGAAGATGTCGGTATCGTCATCGGGCAGGCGCTCCGCCAGGCGCTCGGCGACGCGCGCGGGATTGCGCGCTACGCCGACGTGCACCTGCCGATGGACGAGGCGCTCACCCGCTGCGCGATCGACGTATCGGGACGGCCTTTTCTGGTCTGGAAGGTGACCTTCACGCGGCCGCGGATCGGCGATTTCGACACCGAACTGTTCCGCGAGTTCTTTCAGGCGCTGGCGACCAATGCCGGCATCACGCTGCATGTCGAGAACCTCTACGGCCGCAACAACCACCACATTGCCGAAACCTGCTTCAAGGCGCTCGCCCGCGCACTCCGCAGCGCGGTCGCGATCGACCCGCGGCAGGCGGGACGCGTGCCTTCGACCAAGGGAAGCCTCTGACCAATGAGCGAGGGTGAGCATGCCGCTCTATACCGTTCTCGCGCCGCGCGGGACTGAAGCCCGGCCCGATCCGCTCCGCCTTGTCTTCGTCAAGGAGGGCTTCTGCTGGCCGGCGCTCTTCCTCCCCGGCCCGTGGCTCGTCTTCCGGCGCATGTGGCTGGTGCTCGCCCTCTATGTCGCGGTTCTTGTTCTCCTCGCGGTCGCCTCGCGCAATATCGGCGGCGAAATCCCGCTCACGATCTGGGTCCTGCTCAGGCTTCTCTTTGCGCTGGAGGGCAACGGGCTACGGCGCTGGACGCTGGAAGGCGCCGGCTATCGCCTGATCGGGATCGCCAGCGGCGGACGGCTGGTCGAGGCGGAGCTTCGCTACTTCCACGCCAATCCCGAGCCGGCCGCCGGCCCGGCGGCCCCGACCTCGCCGCTATCGCCGCTGGCGCCCTTCCAGCCCGCAAAGCCGGTCGAAGTGGTCGGGCTCTTCCCGACCCCGGGAGGCTGAGGCAGGCCGTGACCATCGCGCTCATCGACTACGGCGCCGGCAATATCCGCTCGGCGACGAAGGCGCTCGAATACGTCATCGGAACGACGCGCGTGAACGAGCGTGTGGTGGTGACGTCCGACGCCGACGTGGTCGCCAAGGCCGACCGGGTCGTGCTTCCCGGCGACGGCGCGTTCGCCGATTGCCGCGAAAACCTCGACGCGGTCGACGGCATGGTCGAGGCGATCGGCGAGGCGATCGACAAACGCGCCCGCCCCTTCTTCGGCATCTGCGTCGGGATGCAGCTGCTCGCCACCCGTGGTCTCGAGCACGGCGAGACGCCCGGCCTCGGCAAGATCGCGGGGGAGGTCCGCGCGGTGGCGCCGAACGATTCGCGCCTCAAGGTTCCCCACATGGGCTGGAATACGATGGAGCTGGCCGGTAGCCACCCGCTGCTCGCCGGCATCCATCTCGGCGCCGGGGGGTGGCATGCCTACTTCCTGCACGGCTACCACCTTGTCGCCGAGCGGGCGGAGGACGTGATTGCGATCGCCGAGTATGGCGGGCCGGTGACGGCGATCGTGGCACGCGAAAACGTCGCCGGGACGCAGTTCCATCCGGAAAAGAGCCAGCGCCTTGGCCTCGCAATGCTCGCCAATTTCCTGAAGTGGAAGCCCTGACATGATCGAGTCGCGGGACCGCTTCGTCGAGATCAACCGTTGATGATCCTCTTCCCGGCCATCGACCTGAAGGACGGCGCCTGCGTCCGCCTGGAAAAGGGCGAGATGGCGCGGGCGACGGTCTTTAACGCCGACCCGGCGGCGCAGGCGCGGGCCTTCGCCGCGGCCGGCTTCGAGTGGCTGCATGTGGTCGACCTCAACGGCGCCTTTGCCGGGCGCTCGGAGAACGGCGCGGCGGTCGACGCGATCCTTGCCGCCACGACGCTGCCCGTGCAGCTCGGCGGCGGAATCCGCGACATGGCGGCTGTCGAGGGCTGGCTCGCCAAAGGCATGGCGCGCGTCATTCTCGGGACCGCCGCGGTCAACGATCCGGACTTCGTGCGCAAGGCCGCCCGCGCATTCCCCGGACGCGTGGCAGTGGGCATCGACGCGCGCGGCGGCAAGGTGGCGGTGCGCGGCTGGGCGGAGACGACCGCGATGGATGCGGCAGAACTTGCCCGCCGGTTCGAGGATGCCGGCGTGGCGGCGATCATCTACACCGATATCGACCGCGACGGCGTTCTCGCCGGGCTCAACCTGCCGGCGACGGTGGCGCTGGCGAAAGCGGTGTCCATTCCGGTGATCGCCTCGGGCGGGCTCGCCTCGCTTGCCGATATCGAGCGGCTGTGCCGGCCGGAAAACGCGATCCTTGCGGGCGCCATCGCCGGACGTGCGCTCTATGACGGCCGGCTCGATCCAGAGGCGGCGCTGCGGCTGATGCGGGGAGTGGCCGCATGAGCCTCAAGGTCCGCGTCATCCCCTGCCTCGACGTCAAGGACGGGCGCGTGGTGAAAGGCGTCCGCTTCCTCGACCTTGCCGATGCCGGCGACCCGGTCGAGGCGGCGCGCGGCTATGACGCGGCCGGCGCCGACGAACTCTGCTTCCTCGACATCACGGCGAGCCACGAGAACCGCGGCACAATTCTGGATGTCGTCGCACGGACTGCGGAAGTCTGCTTCATGCCGGTGACGGTCGGCGGCGGCGTGCGGAGCGTCGAAGACGTGCGCGCGCTGATGCTCGCCGGTGCCGACAAGGTCTCGATCAACACGGCCGCGGTGCGCGAGCGGTCGATCGTGACCGCAGCGTCGGAGAAATTCGGAGCCCAGGCGATCGTGGTCGCGATCGACGCCAAGCAGGTCGGCGATGGCGCCTGGGAGGTCTTCACCCATGGCGGGCGCAACCGCACCGGGATCGATGCGGTGAAATATGCCGAGGAAGTCGCCGGGCTTGGCGCAGGCGAGATACTGCTCACCTCCATGGACCGCGACGGAACCCGCGACGGCTTCGACCTCGCGCTCACCCGCGCCATCGCCGATGCCGTGCCGATCCCGGTGATCGCCTCGGGCGGCGCCGGCACCCTCGACCATCTCGTCGACGGTGTGCGGGAGGGGCATGCCTCGGCGGTGCTCGCCGCCTCGATCTTCCATTTCGGGGAATTCTCCATCCGCCAGGCGAAGGACCACATGGCGGTCGCGGGCATTCCCGTGCGGCGTGACTTCGCGGCCTGAAGGAGCCGGTGACGATGACCGATTTTACCCTTGCCGATCTCGCCAGGATCGTCGCCGAGCGCGGCCGCTCGGGCGATGCCGGCTCCTATACCGCGAAGCTGCTTGTCTCGGGCGTTGCGCGTACGGCGAAGAAGTTCGGCGAGGAAGCGGTCGAGGCCGCGCTCGCCGCAGTCGCCGAGGATGATGCGGCGTTAACCGCCGAAGCGGCCGACGTGCTCTATCATCTCCTGGTGATGCTGGAGGCGCGGCAAATCCCGCTTGCCGCGGTGATGGCCGAACTGAAGAAGAGAACCGCGCAAGGCGGCCTCGCCGAGAAGGCCTCGCGAAAGGCGAAGTGATGGACCAGCCGCTCCCGGCCGCGATCTCGCCGCACCAGATCTTCACCCGCACCGAGTGGGCGCGGCTGCGCGCCGACACGCCGCTGACGCTGACCGAGGACGAAGTCGCCAAGCTCCGCAGTCTCAACGATCCGGTCTCGCTCGACGAGGTTGTCGAAATCTACCTGCCGATCTCGCGGCTGCTCAGCCTCTATGCCGAAGCGACGCAGAATCTCCACGCTGCCACGCGCAGCTTCCTCGGCACCCGCGACGGCGGCGTGCCTTTCATCATCGGCATTGCCGGGTCAGTGGCTGTCGGCAAATCGACCACCGCCCGCATCCTCCGGGCCCTCCTCAGCCGCTGGCCGAACACGCCGAAGGTCGAGCTGATGGCGACCGACGGATTCCTTCTGCCCAATGCCGTGCTGAAGCGCGAAGGCCTGATGGAGCGCAAGGGCTTTCCGGAGAGCTATGACCTGCCGGCACTGCTCGCCTTCCTCAACGGCATCAAGAGCGGGGTGCGGAACGTGGCCGCACCCCTCTATTCGCACCTCTCCTACGACATCGTGCCCGGCGGCCGTATCGTCATCGACCGGCCGGACATCCTTATCGTCGAGGGGCTGAACGTGCTGCAGACCTCCCGCCTGCCGCGGGACGGCAAGGCGGTCCCCTTCGTCTCGGATTTCTTCGACTTCTCGATCTACCTCGACGCCGACGAGGCAGTGATCCGGCGCTGGTATGTCGAGCGGTTCCTGCGGCTGCGCGAGACCGCGTTCCGCGACCCCGCCTCGTATTTCCACCGCTATGCCGCTCTCCACGAAGATGAGGCGGTGGCGACCGCCGACCAGCTATGGAGCCGGATCAACCTCATCAACCTTCGTGACAACATCCTGCCGACACGGCCCCGCGCGCATCTAATCCTGCGGAAAGATGACAGCCACCGGGTCGAGGAGGTGGCGCTGCGGCGAATCTGAGGGCAGCCAGGAAGCCGGCTTTTGTGCCGGCGTTACGCGGAGGACTCCGGGCATTTCGCCAAGACATTGCGGGCTGAAGCCCGCATAGCCGTTTGGCTGCGGGGTTCCGCGCTTAAGTGTTCATCTGGTCGAAGAAGTCGGCGTTGTTCTTGGTCTGACGGAGCTTGTCGAGCAGGAACTCGATCGCGTCGACCGGGCCCATCGGCATCAGGATACGGCGGAGAACATACATCTTCTTGAGGATGTCGGGCGCGACCAGGAGCTCTTCCTTGCGCGTACCGGACCGGGTGATGTCGATGGCCGGGAAGACGCGCTTGTCGGAGACCTTGCGATCGAGAATGATTTCCGAGTTGCCGGTGCCTTTGAACTCTTCGAAGATGACTTCGTCCATGCGGCTGCCGGTATCGATGAGCGCGGTCGAGATGATGGTAAGCGACCCGCCTTCCTCGATGTTGCGCGCGGCGCCGAAGAATCGCTTCGGGCGCTGCAGGGCATTAGCGTCGACACCGCCGGTCAGGACCTTGCCGGAGGACGGCACGACGGTGTTGTAGGCGCGGCCGAGGCGCGTGATGTTGTCGAGGAGGATGACGACGTCGCGGCCGTGCTCGACGAGGCGCTTGGCCTTCTCGATGACCATTTCGGCGACCTGAACGTGCCGCGTCGCGGGCTCGTCGAAGGTCGAGGAAATCACTTCACCCTTCACCGAGCGCTGCATGTCGGTCACTTCCTCCGGCCGCTCGTCGATGAGCAGGATGATCAGGAAGCAGTCAGGGTGGTTGGTGGTGATCGAGTGGGCGATGTTCTGGAGGAGGATGGTCTTGCCGGTGCGCGGCGGCGCGACGATGAGGGCGCGCTGGCCCTTGCCGAGCGGGGCGACCAGGTCGAGCACGCGCGCCGACAGGTCCTTGCCGGTAGGGTTGTCGACTTCCATCCGGAAGCGCTCGTTCGGATAGAGCGGCGTCAGATTATCGAAATGAATCTTGTGGCGCGCCTTCTCCGGGTCTTCGAAGTTGATGCGGCTGACCTTGAGAAGCGCGAAGTAGCGCTCGCCATCCTTGGGGCCGCGAATCTGTCCGTCGACGGTGTCGCCGGTGCGGAGCGAGAAACGGCGGATCTGGGAGGGCGAGATGTAGATGTCGTCGGGGCCGGCAAGGTAGTTGGCGTCCGGCGAGCGGAGGAACCCGAAACCGTCCTGCAGCACCTCGACAACGCCCTCGCCGATGATGTCGACCTCCTTGGCGGCAAGTTGCTTCAGGATCGCGAACATCAGCTCCTGCTTGCGGAGCGTGCTCGCGTTCTCGACGGACAGTTCTTCGGCGAAAGCCAGCAGTTCCGGCGGCGACTTCGCCTTCAGGTCCTGCAACTTCATTTCGGCCATGAATACAAATCTCGCGACTGGGGAAAAACCGAGAGCGGGAAGGAAGGCGTGAGGCAGAACTTCTCGCCGGCGCCTGCCAGCACGGCGTCTCGGCGAAGGTGCCGGAGCCAGTCTGCTTCTCTGCGGTAGCCCGGAAGATAGTCGTTGCCGGCCTGAACGGCAAGGGCGTCAGAACGGGCGGACAATCACCATGATGACGATGCCGACGAGGAGAAGGGTCGGCAGTTCGTTGAGGATGCGATAGGTCCGCTCGGCGACGCGGTTGCGGTCGAGAGCGAAATCGCGGGCCCGGGCGCCCAGCCAGAAGTGAAAGCCGGTCATTGCCACGACAAGCACAAGCTTCAGCTGGAACCAATGCTCGCCCCAGAAATTCTGGATGCCGGCGAGCGCCAGACCGAGCGCCCAGGTGGCGAGCATTGCCGGGTTCATGATGATCCCGAGCAGCCGGTGCTCCATCACCTTGAAGGTCTCGGAACGGTCGGAGCCGGGCGGGGCGCCGACGTGATAGACGAAAAGCCTCGGCAGATAGAACAGCCCCGCCATCCAGGCGACCAGGGCGACGATGTGAAAGGCCTTGATCCAGGGATAGGCCGCCGCGGCGAGTTCGCTTGCTGTGCTCATCGCCTTCCCCTCACCCGCGCCAGCATTTCTTCCACGTGAGCGATCGGCGTTTCCGGCAGGATGCCGTGACCGAGATTGAAGATGAAGGGTCCGCCGCTGAGGGCGGCGAGGATGCGGTCGACAGCTTCGGCGAGTCGCGCTCCGCCTGCAAGGAGTAGCGCGGGATCAAGGTTGCCCTGAACAGCGACTTTTGGCTGCAGGCGATCCCGGGCCCAGTCGAGCGGGACGGTCCAGTCGAGGGACAGCCCGTCGATGCCGGTTTCGGCAGCGAAGCGCTCAAGACCGAGCGAGGCGCCTTTCGGGAAGCCAATAATCTTCGCGCCAGGAACGGCGGCTCGCACTTTGCGGACGATCTGCGCAACGGGTTGCACCGACCAGCGCTCAAACGAATCCGGGTCGAGTATTCCTGCCCATGTATCGAAGATCTGCACCGCGTCGGCGCCGGCGCCGAGCTGGGCGATCAGATACTCCGAGGATGCCTCAACGAGAACGTCGATGAGTTTCGAAAGGGCTCCGGGATGCCGTGCGGCGAAGAGGCGCGCGGGGAGCTGATCCGGCGTTCCCTGGCCGGCGATCATATAGGTCGCCACCGTCCAGGGCGCGCCGCAGAAGCCGATCAGAGCCTTCTCTGCGGGCAATCGTCTGCGCACCAGGCGCACCGTTTCAAGGATGGGTGCGAGGATGCTGGCCGCGTTGTCCGGGCGAAGCGAGGCGATGCCTGACTCGTCGATCGGATCAAGTTTCGGGCCCTCCCCGTCCACGAAGGTCACCGTTCGTCCGAGGGCATTCGGAACGACCAGGATGTCGGAGAAGAGAATCGCGGCGTCTAGGTCGAACCTTTCCACCGGCTGCAGCGTTACGAGGCTGGCCAAATCCGGGTTGAAACACAGATCAAGGAAACTCGGGACGGTCGCACGGACGGCCCGGTATTCCGGGAGGTAGCGTCCTGCCTGACGCATCATCCAGACCGGGGGCGTTGCGAGCGTGTCTCGCTGCAGAGCCCGGATGACGACCTTGGTCGGGGAGCGCGACGATCGAACCTTGTCCACCTCCCGGTCCAAAGAATCTCTTTCTTTCTTTTGATTCATTTAGGCGGTGGATTACCCGCTCGCCGGGAGTTCTACAAATTCCGGGCCGCCGGGAGACGAGGTTGATCGGCGCTGCCGCACCGTGGCGAAGAACAGTGGCAATAGCGGGTAGAACTTCAAAACGCTCCGGTTAACAGTTCGTTAACCATGCCTGTGGCGGGCTTTCCCGATCCCTCCACATGCGGTACGCGGGAATCGGGAAGGACACCGATTCCAATCCCCGATTCCAGCAGCGGCTGCGGAATCCGGCATGCCGGCGCGAGCGTTTGTTGATCGATTCCCTTCCATCGGGGACCGTTTTGCCGTTGGTGGTACCCAAGGACGCTTTGCCCACTGGCGGTCCACAGGGCTGGGGATGAGAGCGTGAAGAACCGCGAGAGCTTCTTCCATCTCCACATGATTTCGGATTCGACCGGCGAGACGCTTCTCACCGTGGCGCGGGCGGCATCGGCGCAGTACCAGCAGATTCATTCAATCGAGCACGTGCATGCGCTGGTCAGGACAGCCAAGCAGCTCGACCGGGTGATTGCCGACCTCGAAATGTCGCCGGGGATCGTCCTTTACACGCTGATGGACCGGGCGCTCGGCGAGCGTCTCGAGGCCGCCTGCAAGGCGATCGGCCTCCCCTGCGTCTCGGTTCTGGAGCCGGTGCTGCAGATGCTGCAGAGCTATCTCGGCGCGCCGGGAGCGCGGCGGGTCGGGGCGCAACATACGCTCGATGCTGAATATTTCCGGCGGATCGATGCGCTCAACTTCACGCTCATCCACGACGACGGCCAGCTGGCGCAGTCGCTGGAGGAGGCGGACGTGGTCCTGGTGGGCGTCAGCCGGACGTCGAAAACGCCGACCTCGATCTACCTCGCCAATCGCGGCGTGAAGACCGCCAACGTTCCGGTCGTTCCCGGTATCGCATTGCCGGCACAGCTGGAATCGGCGCGGAAGCCGCTGATCGTCGGGCTGACGGCAAGCCCGGAAAGGATCGTGGCGCTGCGCGAAAACCGCATGCTCGGGCTGAACGCGGCGGCGCATGGCGAGGCCTATGTCGACAAGGCCGCGGTCGCCAACGAGATCGCGTTCACGCGCAAGCTCTGTCAGAAAAATGCCTGGCCGATCATAGACGTAACCCGAAGGTCGATCGAGGAAACGGCGGCGGCGATCATGGCGCTCCACCAGGAGAAGAAGGCGCGGGCCGAGGAGAGCGCGTAATGGCCCGGATCATCCTTGCCTCGACCAGCCCGACACGCATCAAGCTATTGAAAGATAGCGGGATTCCGTTTGAGGCGATGCCCCCGCGGATCGATGAAAGGCTTGTGGAAAAGCCGCTCCGCGAAGCCGGCCGGCCTGCCGGAGAGATTGCCCTTGCCCTGGCCGAAGCCAAGGCCTCGGGGATCGGCCGGGCGGACCGGTCTGCCTTCGTGATCGGCGCGGATCAGATGCTGGAATGCGACGGACGGCTCTGGATCAAGCCCTCCAGTCTGGACGAAGCTCGCCAGCAGCTGGTGACGCTGGCGGCGCGCACGCATGAGCTGCATACCGCGGTCGCCGGCGTCAAGAACGGGACGGTGATCTGGCGCCACCTCGACAGCGCGCGGATGACGATGCGGCCGCTTTCGCTCGCCTTCATCCGGGGATATCTCGAGAAGGTCGGCGAGGACGCACTGAAGAGCGTCGGCGCCTACCAGGTCGAGGGACCGGGCATCCAGCTGTTCGAATCGATCGAAGGCGACTACTTCACGATCCTCGGGCTGCCGCTTCTGCCGCTCCTCAAGTGGCTGCGCGACGAAGGGGCGATCGCGTCGTGAAGGTGCCGATCGCCTGCGTCATCGGCTGGCCGATCAAGCACTCGCGCTCGCCCGCCATCCACCGGTTCTGGCTGAACGAGTTCCGGATCGTCGGCGACTATGTCGTGCAGCCGGTCGAGCCGGACAAGGTCGCCGCGTTCTTCAAGAATTTCCCGAGCGGCTCCTATGTGGGCTGCAACGTCACGGTGCCGCACAAGGAGGCGGCCTTCGCCGCGATGAACCGGCTGGAGCCGGCGGCGAAGGCGATCGGGGCGGTGAATACGGTGTGGATGGAGAATCGCGAACTGCACGGCGACAACACCGATGCTGCCGGCTTCCTCGCCAACCTCGATCAGGAGGCGCCGGACTGGGACCGCTACCGGCCACCGGCGGTCGTGCTCGGCGCCGGCGGCGCTGCGCGGGCGGTGGTCTGGGCGCTCCTCCAGCGCCGCCTAGGTCCGATCCACCTGGTCAATCGCAATGTCGCCCGCGCCGAGGCGCTGGCGCTCCGCTCCGGCCGCGGCGTGCGCCCGGGGGAATGGAGGGAGCTGCCCGACCTCCTTCCGGATGCGGGACTTCTGGTCAACGCCACCTCGCTCGGGATGGAAGGTCAGCCGCCGCTCGAGATCGACCTCGGCAAGCTGCCCGCAGTCGCGGTGGTCGCCGACCTCGTCTACGTGCCGCTGGAGACGCCCCTCCTCGCCGCCGCCCGCGCGCGCGGCCTCCGCGCCGTCGACGGCCTCGGCATGCTCCTCCACCAG
>DASRGK010000107.1:0-72395 GCA_035651055.1 Bauldia sp. | reverse complement strand
GAAGGGCGACCGTGCCCGGGGCCGGCAGCGACGTTCCGCCGAGTTTCAGCCGCGCGATCACGCGCTCGGCCACCGCATCGCGCCATGGCTTGCCCGTTACCTTCTCGACGATCAGGCCGGCCAGATTGTAGTCCGTGTTCGAGTAGCTCCAGGCTTTGCCGGGGGCAAAAAGGGCCTGCCGCGCGGCTGCGCGGTCGATGAATTCGCGGGCCGTCCAGATGCGGGCCGGGTTGGCGGCGATCTCGCCAACCGTGGCCTGGTCCAGCCATTCCGGGATGCCGCTGGTATGGTTGAGCAGCATGCGGACGGTGATCTCGGCACTCTTCGGGAAGCGTGACGCCACGTCGGCCGGAAGGAGCCCCGCGATCGGCTCGTCGAGCCCGAGCCTGCCCTCCTCGACCAGCTGGAGGATGACGACCGAGATGAGCGTCTTCAGGATGCTGCCGGCGCGGAAATGCGCATCGGTAGCGAGCGGCGTCCGGGTCGCGATGTCGGCGACGCCGGCGGCGACGAGAAAGGTGCCCTTGCCGGGTCGGCTTGCGTAGAGAATTGCGCCGGGCAGGTGGGTCGGGTCGGCGGCGACCGCCGCGGCGAGCTCGACCTGGAGCTGATCAGCCGTCCCGGCCTCGGCTCGCCCGCCGGGCAATCCGATTGCCGCCGTCACCACGAACGCGCCGGCAAGACCGGCGCCATGATCGCCTTTACCATCGAGCGCCCTCCCGCAGGGCGCGACGAAGCCCAAATGACTTCAGCCATAACCACCCGCCCACCCCGACGGCCGTCAGAGCCCGCCCATCTTGCGCACGAGCGCCCACTCGGCATCGGTGACCGGCTGGACCGAGAGCCGCGACAGGCGGACGAGCGCCATGTCGGCGAGCTTCTTTTCCGCTTTCACCTCGGCGAGCGTGACCGGACGCTTCAGCGGCTCGACCGCGCGCACGTCCACGCATTCCCAGGCCGGATCGTCCGGGTCCGGATGAACCTCCTTCACCACCTCGACGATGCCGACAATCTGCTTCTCCTCGCCGGTATGGTAGAAAAAGGCGAGGTCGCCTTTCTTCATGGCGCGCATGTTGTTGCGCGCGGTGAAATTCCGGACCCCGGTCCATGGCGTCCCGGTCCTTCCCGCCTTCACCTGGGCATCCCAGCCCCAGACGTCGGGCTCGCTCTTCAGGAGCCAGTGCGCCATCGTCTCCTCCTCCCTCGACGCGCCTGACTGTCCGACCGCGAGCCATTCTTGGCAAGTGCCGGCAGCGCCGGGTTACTCCGTCTCCCGCTTCAGCGGCCGGGCCATCAGGCTGTCGATGGCGCGATCGACGCTGATTTCCTTGCCGAGCACCGAGGCGACTGCGTCAACGATCGGCATGTCGACATGGAAACGCCGCGCCAGGGTCTGCGCCGCCGCCGCCGTGTACACGCCTTCGGCGAGCGGATGCCCGGCGTCCGGCGTGCCGCCCTCGCCGAGCACAACGCCATAGGAGAAGTTCCGCGATTGCGGGCTGGAGCAGGTGAGCACCAGGTCGCCAAGCCCGGAAAGGCCCATCAGCGTCTCGGGTCTGCCGCCGAGCGCCTCCGCCAGCCGGCGAAGCTCGGCAAAGCCGCGGGCAACGAGCGCGGCGAGCGCGCCGGCCCCGAGCCGCCGTGCCGTGACGATGCCGGCTGCAATCGCCAGCACGTTCTTCACCGCCCCGCCGATCTCGACGCCGATCACGTCGGTCTCGGCATAGGGGCGGAACGCCGGGTTCTGCAGCGCCAGCGCAAGCGTGGCCGCCACCGCCTCGTCGGCGGCGGCGACGGTCACCGCGGTTGGCAGGCCGCGGGCCACCTCGGCTGCAAAGCCGGGGCCGGAAAGAACCGCCGGGACGAGTCTCGGCGCGACCTCGCCGACCACCTGCGACAGGCGTTTGTTGTTGCCGCGTTCGAGGCCCTTGGCGGCGATGATGAGCGGCGTGCCGGGCACGGCAAGCTTGGCGACGACGCCGGCGACGGCGCGGACGGACTGCGCCGGCACCGCCAGGATGAGCGCATCGGCGCCGACGACCTCGGCGAGGTGTGCGGTCGCGCCGATCCCGGCGTCGAGCGTCACGCCCGGCAGGTAGCGCGGATTCTCGCGGCGGTCCTTGATCGCGGCGACGGTGGAGATGCTCCGCGCCCAGAGCTTCACGCTCCGCCCGGCGCGCACGGCGGTGATGGCAAGCGCGGTCGCCCAGGCGCCGCCGCCCAGCACCCCGACGGAGCGGATCGGCTGCAGGATCACGCCGCGCGTCCGAGGTCGAGCGGCCAGCGCGGCCGCGCCGGCGCATCCATCGGATCGCTGAGGCCGAGTGCCAGCCGCTCCGCACCAGCCCAGGCAATCATCACGCCGTTATCGCCGCAAAGCCGTGGCGGCGGCGCGACGAAGGCGAATCCGGCTGTGGCGGCGGCCTCGCCGAGTGTGGCGCGGATGGCGCGGTTGGCCGCGACGCCGCCGGCGACGACCAGCGCGGGACGGGGGGCGGGGGGGTGGGCTTCGCGGAACATGGCCATGGCGTTCCGCGCCCGGTCGGCGACGACGGCGGTCACAGTAGCCTGGAACGAGGCGGCGAGGTCGGCAACGTCCTGAGGGGAAAGCGGTGCCACCGCTTCCGCGGCGAGCCGGAGGGCGGTCTTGAGGCCCGAGAGGGAAAAGTCGGCGCCCGGCCGTCCGACGAGCGGGTGAGGCAGCGGGAAGCGTGTGGCATCGCCGGTATGCGCCGCCGCTTCGATGGCGGGTCCCCCTGGATAGGGAAGGCCGAGGAGCTTTGCTGCCTTGTCGAAGGCTTCGCCGAGCGCGTCGTCGATGGTCGTGCCGAGCCTGCGGTAGGCGCAGACGCCTTCGACGGCAAGGAACTGGGTGTGCCCGCCTGAAACCAGCAGAAGCAGATAGGGAAAGGCGAGACCGTCGGTCAGCCGCGCCGTGAGGGCATGGCCCTCGAGGTGGTTGATCGCCAGCAGCGGCTTCCCCGCTGCCAGCGCAATTGCCTTGGCGGTAGTGAGCCCGACAATGACCCCGCCGATCAGGCCCGGCCCGGCCGTGGCTGCGACCGCGTCCAGCTGCTCGAAGCCCAGTCCCGCCTCGCGCATCGCCGCCTCAACCACGCCGTCGAGCACCTCGACATGTGCCCGGGCGGCGATCTCCGGTACGACGCCCCCGAAAGCGGCGTGCTCGCCGACCTGTGACAGGACCACATCGGCGCGCACCACGCCGCTGCCGTCCGCCCGGCGTTCGACCAAAGCCGCCGCGGTCTCGTCGCAGCTCGTCTCGATGCCAAGGACGATCAGGGCAAGGCTCTCTGTCGCCGCGCAAATTTCCCTGCTAGACCGCGTGCGCGCGGCCTTTCGCGGTCGCGGCTGGCCTAGCATCCGGGACGAGTGCGTTGCAATCGGCGGAGTTCACGATCGGCACCCGCGGCAGCCCGCTCGCCTTGGCGCAGGCCGAGGAAGTGCGCCGGCGCATCGCCGACCGCGGTCTTGCCTCGGTCGACGAGATTGCTGTCGAGGCGATCCGCACGACCGGCGACCGGATCACCGACCGGCCGCTCGCCGAGGCCGGCGGCAAGGGATTGTTCACCAAGGAGATCGACGAGGCGCTGCTTGCCGGCCGCGTCGACTTCGCCGTCCATTCCGCCAAGGACATGCCGACCAGGCTCCCGGACGGGATAACGATTGCCGCGGTCCTCCCGCGCGCCGACGTCCGCGACGCGTTCCTTTCCACCCGGGCCGCGACGCTGAAGGGCCTGCCGAAAGGGGCGGTGCTCGGAACATCGTCGCTTCGCCGTGCGGCGATGGCGCTCCGCCTGCGGCCGGATCTGAAGATCGTCAACCTCCGCGGCAATGTCGACACGAGGCTGAGGAAGCTAGAAGCCGGCGAGGCGGATGCGACCCTGCTTGCCGCCGCGGGTCTGACCCGCCTCGGGCTCCTCGCCCGTGCCGCGAGTTTCCTCGACGTTGCCGAGTGGCTGCCGGCCGTCGGGCAGGGTGTGATTGCCCTCGTCGCACGCGTCGGGGACGCATCGATACTTCGCCGGCTTGCGCTGATCTCGCATCCGGACACGGCCGCGGCGCTTGCCGCCGAGCGGGCCTTCCTCGACGTGCTCGACGGCTCCTGCCGGACGCCGATCGGCGGCTATGCGCTCGTCGAGGGCAGCGACCTCCGCTTCCGCGGCATCATCGTGACGCCGGACGGGCGCACGGCGCACGAAGTCGAACGGCGCGGTCCGGCGGAGGACGCCGCGGCGCTCGGCCGCGACGCCGGCGCGGAGCTTGCGCGCCGCGGCGGGCCCGATTTCTTCGCCCACTGAGCCCTGCTTGCGCCTTCTCGTCACCCGGCCGGAGCCCGATGCCAGCGAGACGGCAGCCCGGCTGCAGGCGATGGGCCACATCGTCAGTCGCGATCCGATGCTCGCCATTGCCTTCGCCGTTCCGCCAATCGGCGTGGCCACCCCCGGGGCGATCATCCTCACCAGCCGGAATGCCCTGAGAGCGCTCCTTCACTGGCCGGATGCCGACCGCTGGCGCGACCGGCCGGTCTTCGCGGTCGGGCCGGAGACCGGGGCCCTCGCCCGCGCCGCCGGTTTCCGCGATGTGCGGATTGCGCTCGGCAGCGCCGCCGCCCTGACCGACCTCGTCATCGCCGAGTTCGAGCGCGGCGTGGGACCGGCGCTCTATCCGGCGGCGCGCAACCGGGCGGCGGAAATCGATGTGACGCTGCGTGCTGCCGGCATCCCGGTTCGCCGGATCGAGGCCTATCGCGCCGAGATGGCGGAACGGCTCTCGCCGCAATCCGAAGAAGCGCTCCGCAACCGCGCGCTCGACGGGGCGCTCTTCTATTCGCGGCGCACGGCGAACGCGTTTCTGGCTGCGGTCAGGCGGGCCCAACTCGATGCCGCGCTTGCCGGGATCACGGCCTTCGTCATCTCGGAGGAGGCAGGCGAGCCGCTCCGCGGAGTACCGGGCCTCGCCATTCGCGTCGCCCCGCGCGTTGACGGCGACGCGCTTCTGTCGCTGATCCCGGCAGCAGGCTGAGCGGCGCGGGTTCGCGCGCCGCCGGTGCCGTGTATATTCCGACCGGGCGGAGAGACCAGGCCAGCAAGCCGATGAGCGATCAGACGAGTTCCGGACAAGGAGATGGGCGGGGGCGGGGTCGCCAGCCTCCGCCCACCATCGACCTTGCCGCGGGGCCGCAACCGCCGCGGCCGCCGGCGCCTCCCGACCCGCCGCGGATCGGCCCGCCCCGCCGGGGGATCGGCGCCATTGGCGGCGGTCTCATTGGTGCGCTGTTGGCTGTCGCGGCGATCTACCTCCTCGCGATTGCCGGCCTGTTCCCCGCTCCCTCCGGCGGCGGAACGGAGCAGACGATGGGGGCGCTCGAAAAGCGGATCGCGGCCTTGGAGGGCGGCAATGCCGGCGCCGCTATCGATGCGCTTGCTTCGAAGGTGGTGGCCCTGCAGACCCAGGTTGCAGCGCTCGCCGCCGCGCCGCCGCCGGCCGATCCGGCCGCAGCGGTCGCGCCGGTCGCCGCGCGCGTCAGCCGGCTTGAGGCCGCGCTGCCCGCGGCCGGCGCCGACCTCGCCGGACGTCTCGACGCGCTCGAAGCGGCGGTGAGGGAAATGGGCGGCAAGGTGTCCGAGCTGGCGTCGCGGCCGTGGGGCGCCAATGAAAGCGAGCGCGCCGCGCGGACGGTTGCGATCGGCACGCTTCGCCAGGCGGCGGAGAAGGGCGGGGCCTTTGTCGGCGACCTTGCGATGCTCGCCGCGCTTGGCAGCGATCCGGCCGATGTCGCCGCGCTGAGGCCGCTGGCCGAAAAGGGCGCTCCCAGCCGGGCCGAATTGCAGTCGAGCTTCGGCGAAGTCGCCGATGCCATCCTCCGGGCGACCCGGCCGGCCGGTGCCGGCTCGGGCCTCCTCGACCGCCTCGCCGGATTTGCGCGCGGCCTGGTCAGCGTCAAGCCGACCGCCCCGGTCGAGGGCACGACGCCGGAAGCAATCGTCTCGCGCATGGTCGCCGAGGTCGAACGCGGCGACCTTGCCGGCGCGCTCGGCGAGCGCGATGCGCTGCCCGACGCCGGCAAGGCCGCCTCCGCCGCGTGGGCGAATGCCGCGGAGACGCGCCTCGCCATCGACCGCGTGATCGCGAAACTTTCCGCTTCGGTCGCCTCTCCGGCGGGCGGCGGCTGAGGGTGCCGGGCGTGGTCCGCGTCGTCTTCTACCTCATTGTCATCTTCCTCATCGCGGCGGGGGCTGCGTGGCTCGCCGACCGTCCCGGCACGGTCACCCTCGCCTGGCAGGGCGAGGAGATCCGCGCGAGCCTCCTCACCGTTGCCGTGGCGCTGCTTGCGCTCATCGGCGCTCTCGCGCTTCTCGGCGCGATCGTCCGCGCCGTGCTCAACTCGCCGCGCACATTCGGCGCCTATCTCGGCGCGCGGCGCCGCGACCGCGGCTACCGGGCGCTCTCGACCGGAATGATAGCGGTGGGGGCGGGCGACCTCCGTCTGGCGCAGCGCGCGTCCGGCGAGGCGACGGCGCTCCTTCGCGACGAACCGCTGACGCTCCTCCTCGCCGCGCAGACGGCACAATTGGCCGGCGACCGGGAAAAAGCGCGGATAGCCTTCGAGGCGCTGGCGGAGGGACGCCATACCCGCGTCCTCGGCCTGCACGGTCTTTTCGTCGAGGCGACCAGGCAGGGCGAGAGCGAAGCGGCGCGGCATTTCGCCGAGGAGGCGATGCGCGCCGCGCCGCGGATCGGATGGGCCGGCACCGCACTCTTCGAGTACCAGGCTCGCTCCGGCTACTGGCTGGGCGCGCTCGCCACCCTGACGGCGAACGCCGCTGCCAGGCTGGTCGACAGGAACGAAGCCAGGCGCCTCCGCGCCGTGCTCCTCACCGCGCGGGCGAACGATCTCGAAGCCGGCGATCCCGCCGAGGCGGAAGCGGCGGCGACCGAAGCGCACCGGCTGAGCCCCGGCCTGGCGCCGGCGGCCACCGTCGCCGCGCGCCTCCTGGCGCGGCGCGGGGAACCGCGGCGGGCGGCGCGCGTCCTTGAAACGACATGGAAGATCGCCCCGCATCCCGAGGTGGCGGAGGCCTACGCCGCCGTGCGCACGGGCGATACCGCCAAGGAGAAGCTCAAGCGCATGCGCCGGCTCCTCGACCTCAGGCCGGACAGCGTCGAAGGCGCGATCGCGCTGGCACGGGTGGCGATCGACGCGCGCGACTTTGGCGCGGCGCGGGCGGCGCTCCGGGTCCCGGCCGAAGTGAAGCCGAGCGAGCGCATCTGCCTGCTGATGGCCGAGATCGAGGAAGAGGAGCACGGGGATCAGGGGCGCGTGCGCTCGTGGCTGACGCGGGCGCTCACCGCACCGCGCGATCCGCGCTGGGTGGCCGACGGGCAGGCATTCGACCGGTGGGCGCCGGTCTCGCCGCTGAGCGGCAGGGTCGGTGCCTTCACCTGGACGGTCCAGCCCGAGCGCGAGGAGCGCGCCGGGCGGCCGATCGAACTTGAGCGCGCGGCAGGCGGGGCGGCGGCACCCGGCGCGTCCGGCGAACCGGAACCGCCGCCCGCGGCCATGCCGCTTCCGGGGGTCCACGCCGAAGTCCTGCCGGCGCCGCCGCTGGCGCCACTGCGGAACGAACTGCCGGCGACCGAGCGCCCGCCGCTCTCCGCTTCCGCCGCCGGCCTGACCATGCCGACCCGGCCGCCCGACGATCCCGGGCCCCCCGACGAGGAAGGCGACCGCCAGGCGGCGCGCCCCTTCTGAAATCTGGCGTCCCTCAGTTGACCGCGGCGCGGCGAGGAACCATAACCGCCCCCGGCGCCGCAATAGCTCAGTCGGTAGAGCATCGCATTCGTAATGCGGGGGTCGGGGGTTCGAGTCCCTCTTGCGGCACCACCTGCCGGCAAACCTTTCTCCGCTTTCGCCGGGTGCTGTTTGCAAGAAGGTTGTTCAGCCTCGGCCATGAGTCTGCTCATGGCGTGTTGCAGACGTCGACCCAGGGCCATGGCCAAGGTTCGCTAAAGGGAGGACCGGTAGGCGCGCGCGTAAGTCCCTTCGCGGAGCGAGGTCTTGATAATGCGCGGCCTCCCGACCGGCTCAACCGTCTATCGTCGAAGCGTTCAACCGGGCTATAAGCAAGGAATCTTGGCCGGGGCCAATCATGTCCCCACAACCCTTTGAAATCGTCCTCGTCCGGCGATTTTTGCGATAGCCAATGCGCGCCAAGCCTCTCGTCGGCATCAGAGACGTCGCCCGCCACCTCAGCATGTCGATCAGCACGGTCTCCCGCGCGCTCAACGGGCGGCCGGACGCCAGCATCGAAACGCGGGAAAGGGTCAGGCTGGCCGCGGCAGAGCTCGGCTATTTCGCAAATCACTTCGGCCGCAGCCTGCGCCGCGGCGTCACCGGCTCGATCGGTTTCGTCATCAAGACCAGTCACTCGAGCACGGGTCAGGGCGATACTTTCTTCATGGGCGTCTTTGACGGTCTGCAGTCGGTCCTCAACCGTCACCAGTTGGACCTGGTGGCGCTTCTCTGCCCCTCGCAGGAGAACCCCGAGGAATATCTCAAGCGGATGGTATCGCGCGGCTTCGTCGATGGCCTGGTGATTTCGGGAACCCGGCGCAACGATCCCCGGATATCCTTTCTGGCGAACCGCCAACTGCCGTTCGTCGCCCTCGGTCGGAGCGAGACCGATGCAGGTCATTCCTGGATCGATATCGACTTCGAGGACATGGCGTCGGAAGCGATCGATCGCTTCGTCGCCAACGGCCACCGGCGGATCGCGATTGCCTCACCGCATCACGTCAACTTCGCCCACATCTTCAAGGCCAGCGCGCAGAAGGCGCTGGCCGCACACGGGCTTGCGCTGGACCGTCAATACGTTTTTCGCTCCTCCGCCTCGGAGGCTGGCGGCTACGCCATCGCGAGACGGCTCGCATCGCTGCCCATCCGGCCGACCGCGATCGCCATGTCCAACGAGGCGATGACCGCCGGTCTTTATCGCGGTCTGGAAGAGGCAGGGTATCTCCCCGGACGCGACATTGCCGTAATCGGTCGCGACAGCCCGAACACACGGTTTCTCAGCCCACGGCTCACCCATTTCCATCTGAGCCTTCGCGATCTCGGCATAGCCATAGGCGAGGCGCTGCTGGCGACCATGCCCGCCTACAGCGACCTCTATCCGGGCGGCATTGTCCGGCGGGTGTTTCCGACGCGCCTCATAGAGGGCGAAAGCGATGCCTGCCGGCCGGGTTCGCGCTGACTCGCTGGGTGCACCGAGCGCTTCTCACCGAGAGGCCGGCGCAGGCGCCCTACCGGTAACGGGTCTGGTTGAAGCGGTGGCCGAGCAGCGAGAGGATGATGATCAAACCGTAGAAGAATTGCACGTAGAAGCCGGAGAGGCCGACGCCGACGACGCCCGTCTGGATGAACGACACCGTCAGCGCGCCGATGGCGCCGCCCAGTACCGTGCCGATGCCTCCCCACGGCGGCGTTCCTCCGACGAACACGGACGCGATGACCGGAAGCAGGTAGCCATCGCCGGATGTCGGCCACCACGTGAAGTTGATCATCGTCGAGAATATGCCCGCAAGCGCGGCACCGATTCCCATGAACCCGAAAACCTTGGCGCGGGTCCAGTTCACGTTGACGCCCATTTCGTTGGCGCTGTCCGGGTTGTCGCCGACCAGGTGCACATGCGCGCCAAAACGATGACGCGTGTAGAGCATCGCGCAAAACCCAACGAAGAGGAGGGACCAGAAGATCTGCACTGGGATGCCGAACACATCGCTCGAGAACAGGTTGAAGGCGGCGCTGTCGGCCAGTTGGGGAATGGCAATCGATTTTGAGTTAGTGATGATGAGGATAATCCCGCGAAGCATGAAGTTCACGCCGAGCGTCGCGACCAGGGAAGAGAGACCTCCATAGACGACGAGGGTGCCGACGCTGAAGCCGACGGCAGCGCCGACAACCAGCGCTGCGGCTATCGCGATGAAGGGGTCGTAGCCGGCGGATACGACGTAGGCGAAGACGAGGGAGGAAAAGCCCATCGTCGCCGGGAAGGAGAGGTCGATCTCGCCTGAAGTGACCACGAAGACCTGCGGCGCGGTCATGAACAGGGCCACGGGCAGGGTGGTCAGAACCGCTGCGTAGAGGCCCCAATTCGAAAACACCCGCGGATTGGCGACGAAGAAAATGAGGATCATCGCGACGAAGACGGCCAGCGAACCGAGGGCAGCGCGATTGGCGATGAGGAATTTCCGAATTGGCCGTTCCGCGGGATGCAGTCCCGCCAGCGCCGGAGCGTTCGACTTCGCAATGTCCGACATCAGACGGTTTCTCCCACGGCCGCCTTCTGCGGCCTGGCCACGTCTTCCATGAACTCGATCAGCTCCTGTGCCGAACCGACCTCGGATTTCGCCTTCTCCATCGCCACCCGACCGCGATCGATCACTACGAAACGCTCGGCAATGTCGTAGACGTGATGGATGTTGTGACCGATGAAGACGATAGACCGGCCCGATGCCCGCACCTGCCGGACGAAGTGGAACACCTTGGCGGTCTCGGTCAGCGACAACGCCGTCGTTGGTTCATCAAGCACGATCAGATTGGCCTGCTTCAGGATCGCGCGCGCAATGGCGACGCCCTGCCGCTCGCCGCCTGAAAGCTGGCCGACGATGGAACTCGGCGAGAAGACCTTCGAGGTGAAGCCGATCTCGCGCATCAGGCGCTCGGCATCGGCGACCTCCTTCTTGAGGTGAAGCCAGCCGAACCGCCCGGCGAGTTCGCGGCCCATGAAGATGTTGCGGACGATCGATTGCTGCGGGGCCAGCGCGCGATCCTGGAAGACGGTCTCGATCCCGGCGGCGCGCGAGCGCGCCGGACTCCATTGGGTGACCGCTTCGCCATTGACGAAAATCTCGCCGGATGTCGGCTTGATCACGCCGGCGAGTATCTTGATGAGCGTCGACTTGCCGGCTCCGTTGTCTCCGATCAGTCCGACGACTTCACCCGGGTCGACGTGCAGGCTCACCCCACCGAGCGCATAGACGCTGCCGAAGGACTTGGTGATGTTCTTCAGTTCGATGATGTGTTTCGCCATGACGCGACCCGTTGGGGAGAGGCGCCGCTCGCCGAGGCAAGCGGCGCCCTGCTGTTGCTAGCGCAGGCCTTCCTTGGCTAAGTCGGCAACTGCCTTGTAGTTGTCCGGAGTGACGAAGCCTGCGCCCGTATCCACGTTGATGGGCGCGAGGCCGTAGACCACCTGCTGGCAGAGGCTGAGGATCGGCATGTAGCCCTGCAGGAAGGGCTGCTGGTCGGCAGTCAACTGGACCCAGCCGTCCTTGAATCCTTCGACGATCTGCGGGCTGGTGTCGAAGCCGATCTGGATAATTTCGCCCGGCTTCTTGCCGGCGGCCTTCATGTAGGCCGGCACGTTGCCGAGGAGCTGCCCGCCCGGATAGACGATCGCCTTCGTGTTCGGCGCGCTGGTCAGCGCTGCCGTGATCACCGGAATGGCCAGGTTCGGGTCGGCCGCCCACTCCGTCGGCGACGGCATGCGGGTGACCTTTAGGCCGGCGGCTTCCAGCGCGTCAGCGGTTGCGCCCTCGCGGACGTAACGCTCAGGCTGCTGGTCGAAGGGACCGAAAACGATCACCTCGTCGCCGGACTTGAGGCCGAAGCGGCGGATGGCCTCTTCGCCGAGCGCCTTGCCCTGCGGCCCCTGCTGCGCACCCACGTAGCCGCCGCCGAACTTGGCGACAACGCCGGGAAGCGGAACGTTCTGGTACATCATCTTGATGCCGGCCTTCGACGCCGCCTCTGCCAGCGGCATGATCGCCGCTTCGCCGGGGTGGCCCATCATGGCGATGCCGTCGGGCTTGGCCGCGACCGCTTCGCGAAGCTGCTGGACCATCGTCTCGGCCTTCCAGCCGGAGAAGACGTAATCCACCTGCGCACCGGTATCCTTGGCGGCCTGTACGGCACCGTTATAGACGATCGATGCGAACGCGTCGCCCTCGGCGCCCCCGGCAAAGAACCGGAGATGGACGTTCGAGCACCACTTGTCGCGAAGCGTCTCGGCCTGGGCCGCTCCGCTCGCGGCCATCGCAAGCAGCGCGACGGTAGATAGAAAGATTCGTCTGCTGAGCGTCATGATCTCCTCCCCTATGAACCGCCCGCGCTGGGGCGGCGTTTCCTGTGGACGGCGACGCCGCCCACGACCTAAGCCGGGACGAAATCCCCGCCCCGGCAATCCTTCAGAAAATTGAGCGCCCGCACCTGCCCGGTCATTTCGAGTTCGTTGCGATAGACAGGGTCGTGCCAGCCTTCGATGTCGATAGAGCCGGTCCAGCCGGCGAGCCGCAGTTCCGAGATGATGTCGACCCAGTTGCTGTCGCCGAAACCGGGCGTGCGCATGAACACGAACTTCTCCTTGCCGAAGATGCCGTGCTCGCGAATGACCTCCCACCGAACGGTCGCGTCCTTGCCGTGGACGTGGAAGATTTTGGCGGCCCATTTGCGGATCTGCGGCAGCGGCTCGATCAGATAGACGAGCTGGTGGCAGGGCTCCCATTCGAGCCCGAGATTGTCGTCGGGCGTCTCGTTGAACATCAGCTCCCAGGCGTCCGGATTGTGCGCGATGTTCCAGTCGCCGGAGGCCCAGTTGCCGTCCATCGCGCAGTTCTCGAACGCGATCCGGATACCCTTGTCGGCGGCGCGCTTGGCGAGATCGGACCAGACTTCGCGATAGCGTGGCAGGGATTCGGGCAGCGGCCGGCCGCGGACGCGCCCGGTGAAGCCGGCGACGCAGCCCGCGCCGAAGTGATGGGCGTTATCGATGCAGTCCTTCCAGCCCTGCAGGGTTTCACGGTCCATCTCGCGGTCTTCCAGCGGATTGCCGAACATGCCGATGGTCGAGATCGTGATGTCGCGGTTGCCGATCGCGTCGCGACAGCGCTTGCCGAGTTCGGCGAGGTTCTGGCCACCCGTCGTCTGCCAGAAGAAGGGTTCGAAGCTCTCAAAGCCCAGGTCGGCGATGGCCGTGATGGTTTCCGGCGCACGGCCCTCGGTGGCCTTGATCATGGTGCCGATGCGGATCGACTTGGCGGGATCGGACAAGATTTCTTTTCCTAGGCTGCGATCAGGACGCGCCGGCGGGTGCGCGCGCTTTCGACGGCGGCGAAAACCATGGCCAGGCTCTTGATATTGTCGGCGCCGGCCGTCTCCGGCGTGCGTCCGGTCTCGATGGCCGCGAGAAACTCGGCGATGACGCTGGCATGGCCGTGCGTTTGGGCGGGGTCGGGAACGGGGGCGACCGCCACATCTTGGAGCGGCCGGAAAAAGCCGCTGTCGCCTGCGACGACCCGCGCCTCGAACCGGTCCGCCCCGTCCCAGAGAAGCGTTCCCTTGGTGCCGATGATACGCCAGCTGCTCTCCCAGCTCGTGTTGGCGCCTTCCGCGGCCCACGAACCGCGATAGGTGAAGATCACGTCGCCGGAGAATTCGAAGATCGCATTCGCCGCGGCGCCATGCGCGTACCAGGAGCCTCTGGGATTGTACTCCTGTGCATAGACGGCGACCGGGTCGAGGCCGGCCATGAAGCGGGCGGCGTCCAGGGTGTGAATTGCCATGTCGACGAGCAGCACGTTCTGCATCTGCTCGCGGAACCCTCCGAAATGTGCACCGATGAAGAAGTCCGCGTGCAGGGCCGTCAGGTCGCCGAGCACGCCGCTGGCAACGGTGGCGCGGATGCGGCGAACGCCCTCGATGAAACGGCGATTCTGGATGACCGCATGGACCCGTCCCGCCGACCGGGCGGCGGCGACGATCTGGCGCGCTTCCTCGATCGAGGCGGCCATCGGCTTTTCCGTCAGAACATGACAGCGGTGTCCGAGGCCGGTGAGGACGACGTCGCGGCGGGCAGAGGGCACCACGACATCGAAGAGCAGATCCGGGCGGGCGGTCGTGAGCATCTCCTCGAGATCCGCGCCGGTCGCGGCGCTCCCGAGGTTGAATTCCTGCTGGATACGCGCGGCCGCTGCGAGGTCGAGATCGACAAGCCCGACTACTTCAACGCGCCCGGTCAACTCGGGAGCTTCGTGAAGCGCGCGCAGCCAGCCCTTCGCCATGCTGCCGCAGCCTGCGAGAACGGCTTTGAAGACCACCCTGCCTTCCCTTGCGCCGCGCGGGTTAGTCCCGCGTCGATCCTATCGCCAAGGTCCCGGAAACGTTTCCGGCCGGAAGGTCGCCCGGAAACGTTTCCGAGTCAATGCGTGCTGTCTGAAAGGATGCGGGGCTGAGAGCCGCAGAGGCTCGCTCTTGGGCAAGCCCGCGGCCCCGGCGGCTGACCGGCGGTCAGCCCACGCTCACGGCCCGCCGCCGGCGCGCGACTGTGGCGCGGCGGATCGCGTCTTCATTATCGACAGCCGCGCCGTGTCCGCGACACCAGTTTCCCTATTCTGATGGTCCGGCCGGAAGGCCAAAACACCTGCATCGGGGTTCATCGATTCGTGTTTCGCAAGAAACGGCTTCGGAGAACCTCTCCCACTCGATCCGGCTCACATCTGTCTGAAGCGGAAAGCCTGTCTCATCTCTTGCGGCTCTCCTGCAACTGCAGTCGCATGATGATGTCATGACCGTAGTTGCCGAAGCCCTTTCCGAAGATGTTGACTCCACCTGGGTGCTCGGCTTTTTCATCGATGCCGATCCGCAGCCTGATCGAGCTGTGATTGGGGAGGTCGATCTCGGCGGTGTTCACGTCGGAAATCCGGACCCCGTCAATGAACGTGCCGTTCCTGGCGATACGCCAAGTCTTCAGTTTGCCGTACTGCGAGCCCTCCAGCTTCCACCAATCAGGGGTGTAGACCCCGCGCTGGTCACCGTAGTCGCCGGGCGAGGTCCAGGTGCCGACGGGAATGTCGTTGACCCACAACGTGATGTCTGACGGCCAGTTGAGATTGGTGCCCGGAACTTCCGACGACAGCTCCATCGAGAATTCGACCGACTCGACCGGCTTGTTGAGGAGCTTCGCGTTGTTCGGAAACTTGTACTCGACATAGCCGCGGCCGAACCAGAGGAGCGCGGCGCTGACCCGGCTCGGATCGAGGAACGAGTCCGGGACGTCGAGCAGCCCGATGATGCCTTCCGTCGAGCAGAGTCCGCAGGGGGCGCTCACTTCGCAGTTTGTGAAAAGGCCGAGGGGCATGGCCACCTCGATCAGGTTCGGCGTCCGTTGCGGCTTTTCGCCCTCGAAGCGGACGATGATCTCGTCGTAGCGCGCCGAGCAGATCTTCTGGTGGCCCTTGGTCGCCTTGACCGTTTCGGTGGCGATCAGCCCGGCTTCTTCCAGAACCTGGACATTGGTGGCCACCGTCGATTGCGGCAGGCGAAGGCGGGCGCTCAGTTCGTTGACGTTCTGCCGTCCCTTTTCGTGAAGCGTCTTGAGAATTGAAATCCGGATGGGTGAGGCCAGCCCCTTGAGGACATCAAAGCCCTCCCCGATGTTGATGGTGAGGAAGTTGGATTTCACGGGCTGCCCAGACTGCGATGCTGCGCGTCTATATCAGGAAGGCTGATAAGGTCCAACGCCAGTTGATGTTGTCCAGGGCCTGACACCGCGGCCGCGGTCTCCGCTCAGCCCTTGATACCGGCGGACAGCGTGATGGCCTGGGTGACCCGGCGCTGAAAGATGAGGTACGCCGTCGCAACCGGCAGGCCTGCGAGCACGGCGCCGGCGAGGAGCTTGGCGTAGTAAACGCCGAAGGCGTCCTGGACGGCGACGATGCCGACTGTCACCGTCATCATGTCTTCGGTCTTGGTGGCCAGGAACGGCCACAGGAAAGTGTTCCACGCCCCGATGAAGGTGACGATCGCCAGCGCCGTCGTCACGCCCCAGTTCATGGGCAGGAAGATACGAAACAGCAGCTGGAACTCGCTCGCGCCGTCCATCACCGCGGCCTCGCGAAAATCGCGCGGCACCGAATCGAAGAACTGCTTGTAGATGATGATCGTCACGGGCGCGATCATCTGCGGCAGCACGACGCCCGGATAGGTGTTGAGCAGCTGCACGCCGGCGATGATGATGAAATGGTTCACGATCAGCGCCGGCACCGGGACCATGAAACTGGCCAGGATAAGCCACCAGAGAAGTTTGCGGCCGGGGAAGCGCAGTTGCGAGATGGCGTAGCCACAGCATGCCGCCATCAGGACGACCAGGACGGTGGTCGAGACTGCGACGATCGTCGAGTTGAGATACCAGGTAAGAAGACGCGAGTGCGTCAGCATGTAGATGTACGCGGTGAGCGTCGGGTGCTCGGGCAGCAGCGAAAACGACTTGGACAGGACGTCGTTTTCGTACTTGAAGCTCGTGACGAGCGCCCAGTAGAGCGGAAAGAACCAGACCACGGCGCAGATGATGGTCAGGATCGTCAGCAGGATTGCGCCGATGTCGCCGAACCGGCTCGACCTGACTGCGATCCGGCTGAGGTCGGCGGTGGTGGCGGTCATTGCGCGCTCCGTGCGCGCAGGGCCTGGAACTGAAGCACCGAGAACGCAATGACGATGACGAACAGCGCAACGGCGATTGTCGCGGCATAGCCGCCTTTGTTGTGCACGAAGGCCTGATCGAAAATGTACTGGACCAGAACCATCGTGGCCTGGGTACGGCCGCCCATCGAAAAGAGATAGACCTGATCGAAGATCTTCATCTGCAGGATAAGCTGGATGGTGAGGCAGAGCACGGTGACCGGCCAGATCAGGGGCCAGGTGATGCGCCGGAAAACCTGCCAGCGCGTGGCGCCGTCAAGCTGTGCGGCTTCGTATATCTCTTGCGGGATGTTCCTGAGCCCGGCCAGGAAGAGCAGGATTGAGAGACCGTTCGTCCACCACACGGTAATGAGAGCGGTCATCGGCAGCAGCCACGGCAGGCGCCGCCATACGTTCACCGGCTGGCCCATGATGGGCGTGATGAGATGCTGGAGGACGCCGTACTGGACGTTCAGCATCCAGTCCCAGATCACGTAGACGACCGTGACGGGCAGCACGTAAGGCAGGAAGAAAGCCGCCAGGATGATGCTCTGCGCCCAGCCGCGCAGGCGGCTTACCATCAGCGCGATCGCGAGCGCGACGGCAGTGCCAGGGATGACCGTCATGATGACGAAATAGGACGTATTCCAGACCGCCGTGTGGAATATCTTGTCGGACAGGAGCTGAGCGTAGTTCTCGCTGCCGATCCAGTTGCCAGCCCCGATCAACGGAGCGTCAGTAAGGCTTAGCTGCACCATCTGCAGCGTCGGGTAGATGAACAGCCAGCCGTAGATCGCGACAAAGGGCGCGACAAGGACAGCGGCCGTAAGAATCTCGTTACGCCTGCTCTTCAGCATTCCGGATCCGGAGCCTCCGAGAACCCGGCCGACACGGCGAACCGTGCCGGCCGGAGTCGTCGCGGGAGGTTACTTGAGAGCGTTGAGCGTTGCCTTCATGTCGGCGACCGCGTCAGCCGGGGAGGTTTCACCGTTGATGGCCGCCGTGAATGCATTGCCCGCCGCATCGAACAGCGGCGAAGCGACACCGGCGAACTTCGACTTCGGGTCGTAGATCATGTTGGCGGCGAGCGTGGCATAGGTCGCCTGCGGCTGCATGGCCTTGTACTCAGCCGAGTCGGTCACTGCTTTGTTCGCAGGGATGTGACCGGCGGTCGCCCAGAACAGGGAGTGCCCTTCCATCCACTTGATCACCTCGAGCACCGCGGCGTGCTTTTCCGGGGTCTGCGGCTTGCCGGCATTGTTCGGGATCGCGAAGGAGTGCGAGTCCGAGTACGTGCAAGGCTTGTCGAAGAATACCGGGAGCTCGATGGCACCCCAGTTGAACAGCTTTCCCTGCTTGGCAAGGTCGGTCATCGTGGGAACTTCCCACACGCCGTTTATCATCATCGCGGCATCGCCGGACGTAAACAGCGCGACCGTGGTCGGGTAGTCGGTATAGCTCGGGTTGTACCCGTTCGAGACCCAGTCAGAGATCACCTGCACGGCCTTGGCGAGCTTGTCCGCGTTGTCGCCTTCCAGCCAATGGCCGTCAGAACCGATGCTGCCGCCCTGCTGGCAGAGCAGGGAGTAAATGGTGCGGAAGGAAAAGCTGCCGTCGGCGGTGACGGTGGAGATGCCCCATTTGCTGCCGCCGTCCTTCAGTTTCTTCAGCGCCGCCTTGAAATTGTCGACGCCATTCAGGTCCTTGGGCAGGCCGTTGTCGCCGATGAGGCCAGCGGCGGCGAGCTTGTCTTTGTTGTAGTAGAGCACGATCGGGTGCGTATCGAAGGGCACGGCATATTGCTTGCCGTCGACGTGCACGGCCGACCATGGCGCGCTGGCGAAGCTCGCCTCGCTGAGGCCCATGATCTTCATGTCGTCCGGCGTGATCTCGGCAAGCACGCCCTGACTGACCGCGAGCGGAATGCGCGAGGCGTGATAGGTCATCACGTCCGGCCCCTCGCCGACGGCGGCCGAGGTCTGCACCTTCGTGTAGAAGGGCACGCCCCAGTCGAGCGTGGTCGCCTGGATTTCGATCGAGTCCTTATGCTCGGCGTTGAAGTCCTCGATGAGCTTCTTCATGCGAACGCCGTCGCCGCCGCCGAGGAAATCCCACCAGACCACCGTTTCCTTGGCCGAAGCTCCCGCGGCTGTCGCAACGACGAGCGCCGCTGAGAGAAGCAATTTCTTCCATGTGCTTTGCATGTTTGTCTTTCCTCCACCGGTTCTTGATCTTCGGTGCGCGGTTTCCCGGCCCGAATTTGACGATTGGCGCGCGCGCCAATTCACGACGGCCGGGTGGCCGCCGCGCTGCTCCTCACTCTGATTGACTCGGGTTACCTCCCGCGCGCTCAGGCTGTGCCGCGGTCGATCCCATCCCCTTCGCCAGCACGGCAGCCGCTCCTCCCAGAACGGCCGGGCGGAACTGCTCCGCGCCGGATCCTCTTGCTCCGGACGATATCGCCCGGACGACGGAAGTCAATTAATCGATGATATGTATCAGCGGACACGATATGAAAACTGGTTCGCGGGAGGGGGAGTCTTCACCGGTCAAATTCTGATCCGGATGACATGGTAGGAGCGCCCGGCGAGTTGGCCTCCGACGCGCCCGTCGCGGAGGCCGACTCCCTGGCCTTTGGTCGGCACGACGCGGTTCTGGTGCTTGGCCGTGTTGGTCGCGCCGAGGTCCGAATTTGCGATGGAGATATGTTGCGCGATCTCCGTCGCGTCGAAGCCGGCCAGATCGACATCGATCGAAAGCGCCTCGGTCGGATGACGGTTGACCATGAACAGGGTGAGCATCCTGGCGTCAGGCGCGCGCACCGCCGCGACGTCGAGGTAGGGCACGTCGTCGGCGACCTTGGCGTCGTATGTCGGGCAGTCGACCGCCACGTTCATCGCGTCGCCGCGGCCATAGAGGGAAGCGAACTGGTAGGGATAGTAGGTGGTTTGCTTCCAGGCCGGCCCGCCATTCTCCGTCATGATCGGCGCGATCACGTTGACCAGCTGGGCGATGCAGGCGACGCGCACGCGATCGGAGCGGCGGATGAAGGTGTTGAGCGCACAGCCGACGAGGAGCACGTCCTCGAAGTTGTAGACGTCTTCCAGGATCGGCGGTGCGGTACGCCAGAAGGCGTCCTTGCCGTCGTCGTTGCTGCCATCGGGCTTGCGCGAGTGGTACCAGACGTTCCACTCGTCGAACGAGATATGGACGTCGTGCCGCGAACGCCGCTTCGCCTTGACGTAATCGATGACGCCGCTGACCGTGCCGATGTACCGGTCGAGAAGCACCGTCTTCGCCAGGAAGTTGAGCGAGTCGGACTCGTAGTTCTGCCAGTATGTGTGGAGCGAGATGTAGTCGACGTTGTCGTAGCACTCCTCCAGGACCTCGCGCTCCCAGTCGGGATAGGTCGGCATGTTGGCGTGCGAGGACCCGCATGCCACGAGCTGAAGAGAGGCGTCGAACGTCTTCATGCCGCGGGCGACTTCGTTGGCGATGCGCCCATATTCGTAGGCGGTGCGATGGTTCATCTGCCACGGCCCGTCCATCTCGTTGCCGAGGCACCACACCTTGACACCGTACGGGTGGCTTGCGCCGTTCTTCCGGCGCAGGTCGCTCCAGTACGAGCCGCCCTTGTGATTGCAGTATTCGAGCAGCGCCAGGGCCTCGGTGAACCCCTTGGTGCCGAGGTTCACCGCCATCATCGGCTCAGTGTTCGCCTTGCGGCACCAGCGCATGAATTCGTCGGTGCCGATCTCGTTGGTCTCGGTGGTCCGCCAGGCAAGGTCGAGACGGGTCGGCCGCTTGTCGCGCGGGCCGATGCCATCCATCCAGTCATAGTTGGAGACGAAATTGCCGCCCGGATACCGGACCAGCGGGATGTTCAGATCGCGGACCAGATCCAGCACGTCACCGCGGAAGCCGTCCGCGTCGGCTGTAGGATGGCCGGGCTCGTAAATGCCGCCATAGACGGCCCGTCCGAGGTGCTCGAGGAATGCACTGTAGATGCGGTCATCGATGGTGCTGATCTTGAAGTCCCGATGTACCGATACCCGCGCCTTCATCACGCCGCCCCACTAGATCAATCTTCGTGATATGTACCTTTTCATATGATCTGGTGAGGTAAGGGGTGTCAACCGAGCCGATCGGTATCTGCCTCGATCAGGGCCTTGATCAGGCCGACCTTCTGGGTGGCCCACCGTGGAATATCGACCACCGCATCCGCCAGGGTGGTCCGGTGCGTTATGAGGGCATCAGCGTCGATCTTCCGCTCGCGAATAGCCGCCATGACCTGCTTGAAGTCCGCAACCGTCGCGTTGCGGCTGCCGAAGAGCGACATCTCCTTCCGGTGAAGATCGGGATCCCGGAAAGTGATGGCTTCCTTGACCACGCTGACCAGCACGTACCTGCCGCCGTGAGCGACGTGGTCGAAGCCGGCCTCCATGGCCTTGGAATTGCCTGTGGCGTCGAAGACGACCTCGAAACCTTCTCCGTTCGTGAAAGACTGAACTGCTGCCGCGAGGTTCCCCTCGGCCGGAATGATCTCCGTCCCGGTAAGCCGCCGCGCCGTTTCGGCGCGTTCGCGCTCGCGGTCAAGGATGCCAACCCGCGCGCCGGTCAGTCCCGCAAAGAGCGCGACGCCGATACCGATAGGCCCGGCGCCAACCACGAGCACGCGATCGGCGGCGCTGACACCACCGCGCCTGACAGCGTGCGCCCCGATCGAAAGAAATTCGACGATGGCGCACTGGTCGGCTGTCAGTCCGTCGCCGCGAATGAGATTCTTCGCCGGGAGGACAAGAAGATCGGCCATTCCCCCGTCCCGATGGACGCCAAGGACGGAGATGTTGACGCAGCAATTGGGCTTTCCGGCGCGGCAGGCAATGCAATAACCGCAGGAAAGGTAAGGGTTGACGACGCAGGTGTCGCCGACGTTCAGGTCGAGATGTGGGGGCGCCTCGACCACCTCGACGGCGAGCTCGTGGCCCATCACGCGCGGGTATTTCAGGAACGGGTGGGTGCCCTCGTAGATGTGATAGTCGGTCCCGCAAATTCCTATCCGCAGCGGGCGGACCAGCGCATCGCCATCGCCGCGGACGGGCAGCGCGCGCCGCTCGATCTGCAGCCTTCCCGGCTCCAGGCACACCAGCGCATTAGGGTCGATCATGGAGGATTGTTCCGACGGCGGTCAAAGCCTCCGAGGGCCGGACAGGGAAACCGGCCCCCGGAGCAGTCGCCGGCTGCTACTTGAACTGGTCCATATTGGCCTTGGTCACAAGCGCGGCGCCGGTGTCGATGAGCTTCTCGACCGGTTCGCCCTTGATCGCCTTGATCAGGCCATCCAGCCCGAACTCGGACATCTTCTTGGGGAACTGGGCGACCGAGGCGTCCTCCTCGCCCTTGGCGATGGCGTCTTCCTCGCCGCAACAGAAGTCGAAGCCGACCAGGATCACCTTGTGGTCGAGCTTGGCGTTCTTGATGGCGGTCGCGGCGCTGGCGGCCGGCGGGCCACAAGCCGAGTAGATCGCCTTCAGTTCGGGATGGGCAGTGAGGATGTCTTCCGCAACCTGCTGGCCCTTGTCGGGCTCGCACGCCGTGCGGCCGCGTCCGACGATATCGACCTTCACGCCGCTCAGACCTTCGAGCATGCCTTCGACCCGGTCGTTGAGCGGGACGACTTCCGGCTTGCCGTCGAGGATGCCGATCTTGTCGCCGTCCTTGAGAACAGTCTTCAGATAGCCGCCGGCGATCTTTCCGGCTTCGCGGTTGTTCGTCGTGGCGAGTGCCGAGCGACCTTCCCAGCCGGGGATGTCGTTGTCCATCAGGACGACCTTCACCCCGGCGGCGATCGCCTTGTCGAGGCTCTTGGAGATCGACGGATCGATCGGCGTGATGGCGATGCCCTTTACGCCCTGCGCGACCATGTTCTCGATGAGCGCGATCGTGCCGTCGATATCGTCGTTGTTCTTGCCCTGACCGTAGATGATCTCGACGTCAGGGTGAGCCTTCCCCCACTCCTTCGCGGCGTCTTCCATGGTCGCGAAATACGGGACAGGAAATTTCGTGATGAAGCCGACCTTGATCTTGTCGGCCGCAAGCGCGGGGGACGCCAGCGCAACTGCCAGCGCGATCCCGCCCAGCGATAGGCTAAGTCTCATGAACCCAATCCTCCCTTTCACGATCGGCTCCATGCGAGCCGACCTTCTCCATCGCCGTCCGGGGACGGCGAATCTCTTTCACGCCTCAGCGCCGACGATCATCGACACGAGCTGCTGACGGTTGGTCTTGTCGGGCTTCAGTTCGCCGACCTTGCGGCCCTGGCGCAGCACCACGGCGCGGTCGGCAAGCTCGACCACGTGTTCCATGTTGTGCGTGATCACGATGACGGCGTTTCCCTCGGCCCTGAGCTGCTTGATCAGGTCGAGCACCTTGCGCGACTCGCGCAGACCGAGGGCCGCGGTAGGCTCGTCGAGCATGACAACCTTGCGGGCGAAGACGGCCGCGCGCGCAACGGCAATCGCCTGACGCTGCCCTCCGGACATCAATGCGACCGGCGCGTCGAACTTCGGAAGCGTGACTTTCAGCCGATCGATGATGGCGGCGGCTTCACGATCCATGGCGCGCTTCCTGAGGAAGCGCAGCGGTCGCGGCAGCCATTCCGGCCCGGCGATCTCGCGTCCGCAATAGAAGTTCTGGGCCGGCGTCAGATTGTCGAAAAGGGCAAGGTCCTGGTAGACCGTCTCAATACCGGCCCGGCGCGCCGCCGAAGGCGAATGAAGCAGGGTCCGCTCGCCATCGAGTGCGATTTCGCCCTCGTCGAGCGCATGCACGCCACTGATGCATTTCACCAGCGTCGACTTGCCGGCGCCGTTGTCGCCGAGCAGCGCGAGCACCTCGCCGCGATAGACGTCGAGGCTGACGCCGCGGAGCGCCTGGACGGCGCCGAAGCTTTTCAGCGCGTTGCGGACCGAAAGCACGGGCAGCGGCGCGTCCATCACGTCGTCCTCGACTGCAGCGCCCGCGCGCGCGATTCGAGATGGCTGCGGAGCACGTCGGCTTCGACGGCGATCACGATGACGAGCCCGATCGCGACCATCTGGACGAAGGCATCGACATTGTTGAGGTTGAGGGCGTTGCGTATGACGCCGATCATCACCGCCCCGATCAGCGCGTGGCCGACATGCCCGCGGCCGCCGAGGAAGCTGGCGCCGCCGATGATGACCGCGGCTATCGTGTCCAGTTCGAGAAGATTGCCGAAAAGCGGGGAGGTCGATTCGGTTCGGCCGGCAAGTACGACCGCGCCGATCCCGCAGCAAAGGCCCGCCACGACGTAGGTCGAGACCAGCACCCACTTGACCGGGATGCCCATCTCGACTGCGGCTTTCGGGGCGCCGCCCACGGCGTAGATCCAGCGACCCCACACCATCGCCTTGGTCATGACGAGGACAAGCGCGGCGCAGACCGCGACCACGATCGCGGGATTGGGGATGCCTAATAGGTCGCCGCCGCCGATCGTGGCGACAAGGTCGGGCACGCCGCGCATCGTTGTGTGACTTTCGGAGATTGAATATGCGATCCCGCGGCAGATGCTCAGCGTCGCCAGGGTGATGATGAAGGGGTGCGGCAGCCGTCCGAACACGTAGACGGCGCCGTTGACGAGACCGACCAGAACGCCGACGGCGAGCATGGCGAGGATGATGACCGCCGACGAGTCGGTGATCTTGAACAGGAGACCGCCGACGACCGTGGCAAGGGCCAGGTTGGCGCCGACCGACAGGTCGATGCCGCGCGTAAGGATCACCAGGTGCTGGCCGAGCGCGACGATCGCGATGACCGAGGTCTGCGCAAGGATGTTGGAAATGTTGGCCGGCTTCATGAAAACCGGTGTGGTCAGCCCGATCAGGACGACCAGGATCGCGAGAATGAGAAGCGGGCCGGCGCTCAGCAGGCGCAGCCCTACCGAAACGACGGAGACGCCCGTTCCGGGACGCAGCCCATCTTGGGCAGCGGCGACGGCCGACCCTTGCTCTTCCAAGCGTTCCTTCCCATCGCCAGACGTTTCTTATTGAGAAAAAACCAACAGCGCGGAGATTGGTCAAACTGTTTTTTATCGATTAAAAAGACAGTACCGGAGAGGGAAGCGATGAAAACGGACACGGTCTTCAAGCGGGCCTTCAACGACGGGCTCGATCTTCTCAGCCGTCTGGCGGATGGCGGCGAATTGCCCTCGGAGAATGTTTTGCGCGAGCGGCTGAACGTCAGTCGGACGACGGTGCGCAAAGTGCTCGACCGGTTCGAGGCAGCAGGAGCCGTTTCCCGAATTGATGGACGTCGGTTCGTGCGCTCGGGCAGGCAGGCGAGGATGCTCACCAAGTTCTCGGACGCCGAGACCGTTCCGCGTTCGGCCCAGGTTGAGCAGCGTTTCATGGAATGGATGCTCCGGGACAATGCTCGTCCGGGCACAGCGATCAACGAACTCGACCTGGCGCGCCGGTTCGGATTCGCGACCACCAGCATCCGGGAGTTTCTCAATCGGTTTCAGCGCTTCGGACTGATCGAAAAGCGCCCAAATGCGGGGTGGGTGTTTATGGGGTTCACCCCCGATTTCGCGCTGGAACTCTTCGAAATCCGCGAAATGTTCGAGTTCCGCTCGGCCAGGGCGTTCGCTACTTTGCCCTCGGACTCACCGCTATGGGAGCGGATGCGGGCTATTCGCGGAGAGCACCTGGCGCTTCTTCGGGAAGTCGATCGCCGCTTTCACGACTTTTCCGATCTCGACAGCCGGTTCCATCGGCTCATCAACGCCGCCGCGCCCAACCGCTTCATCGACAGCTTCTACGACATCATCTCCTTCATCTTTCACTATCACTACCAGTGGAACAAACAGGACGAGCGCCAGCGCAATGAGGTCGCGCTCCGGGAGCATATCGACTACATGGACGCGCTGTTTTCCCGGGACATCGCCGCAGTTAGGCGCGCCTGCAAGGTCCACCTTACATCGGCCCGGGTTACCCTCATTCGGTCCACGTCCGGCGACGCGGCGAGTCACAGGCGGTAGGCCCGGTAACGGTGCCGAGTTCGGCCTCGCGCCCGCGGCCTCCGCCGCGGCCATATTGCGCTGCCCCTGACTTCGCGTGAGCAAGACCCCGCGGGCGCGTTAGGAGCGGTGGGCCGCGACCGCCAAAGCCGCGGCAATTATCGCGCCCTTGGCGATCAACTGGATGTCGATCGACACGTCCAGAATGTTCATCCCGTTGTTGACGATGCCGAGAAAGAACACGCCGAGGAGGGTCTTGGCCACCGAGCCGGTGCCCCCCATGATGCTCGTGCCGCCGAGGACGACCGCCGCGATGACGTCGAGTTCGGTGCCGAAGGGCCCATAGGTCGACAGCGCCGTGTGCACCTGCGAGGACTGGATTATACCGGCGATCGCGGCGCCAAGGCCGGACAGGGCATAGACGATCGTCTTCGTCAGGCGAGTGCGATGGCCGCTGAGCACCGCCGCGCGCTCGTTGTTGCCGATGGCGGCGACCAGAAGCCCCAGGGGTGTCAGTCGCTGCACGAAGATCATGAGCAGCGAGACGAACGCGAAAATGTAGATCGAAGTCGGCAGGCCGAGGAGAGTGCCGGCGCCGATGAACGTGTAGGCCGGCTTGTCGTAGATTAGGTGCTGGTCGGTTCCCCCGACAATCAGTGCCAGGCCGCGGACAATGCTCAGCGTCGCAAGCGTGACGATGATCGGCGGCAGTTGGAGCAGCGCGATGATCAGTCCGTTCAGCGTCCCGACAAGCACGCCGACGGCGAGGCCGGCAGCGACGACGATGACGAGCGGGTAGCCCGCATCGAGGAAGAAGAACGCGGCAAGTCCCGAGAGGGCGAGCACCGGGCCGACCGAAAGGTCGACGCCGCCGGTCATGATCACAAAGGTCGTGCATGTCGCCATGATGCCGATCAGCGCGACCTGACGGACCATGCCGATAAGGTTGTCCGGTTTCAGGAAGGCGGGTTGCGCCAGCGCGAAGCCGACCACCAGAATGATGATGACGAGGGGGAGGGCGTTCGCCGCCAGATGCCGCACGAGATCGGGCGCAGCTTCGGGCGCGCGGGTCTCGCTCATTGGAGCGCCCCGCCGATCTCGCGGATGATCTCGTCCCTTGAGACCGCGTCGGCGTCGTGCACGGCGACGATACGCCCCGATACCATCACGGCGATGCGGTCGGCGATCGTCATCACCTCCTCGATGTCGGAGGAGACGATCAGCACCGCCGCCCCGATCTCGCGCTCGTGCCGCAGGATGCGGTAGATCTCGGCCTTGGCCCCGACGTCAACGCCGACGGTCGGCTCGTCGAGGATGAGGATGCGGGGCGCACGACTGAGCCACTTGCCGACAAGCACTTTCTGCTGATTGCCGCCCGACAGGAGCTTGACCGGCCGGGCGCCCTCGGGGGGCTGGATGGACAGGCTCTTGATCGCTTTCTCTCCGGCCCCGGCAATCTTGCTCCGGTTCAGCAACACGCCCCGGCGGTAGCTGTCGAGCGTTGCCATGGCGAGGTTTTCGGTGACCGTCATGTCGAGCATCAGCCCGTCGCGGTGCCGGTCCTCGGGAACGAAGCCGATGCCCTTGGCGATGGCGCCGCGGGGGGCCGCGAACGAGACGGCATGCCCGTCGACCTCGAGCGTTCCGGCATCGAAGCGGTCGGAGCCGAAAAGAGTGCGGACAAGTTCCGTCCGCTTCGAACCGATGAGCCCGGTAATGCACAGGATCTCGCCGGCATAGAGATCGAGCGTGATGTCCTCGAAGACTCCCTTCTTGCTGAGGTTGCGCGCGCTGAGGCGGGTCTCGCCGGTGCCGCGCGGGTGGCGCTTCTGCAAGGCCGCCTGTGCCGACTCGCGGGCCAGTCTCTCGCCGACCATCAACTGGACGACCCGCGGGCGGTCTGTTTCGGCGACCGCGCTTTCAGCAATCACGGCGCCGTCGCGCATGATCGTCAGCGTGTCGCAGACAGCGAAGATCTCGTCGAGAACGTGGCTGATGTAGATGATCCCGAGACCGCGCGCCTTGAGCGCCTGAATCGTGTTGTGGAGCTTGGCGACTTCCGAACTTGCGAGCCAGCCGGTCGGCTCGTCCATGAGGATGACGCGGGCGTCCAGTGCCAGCGCCTTCATGATCTCGACCTCCTTCTGCTTCACCGTCGGCAAGTCGCCGACGGCGGCGTCGAGGTCGAGCTCGATGGCGTGGCGCTGCAGCAGCTCCTCCGCCTCGCGGCGCTGGCGCTTCGTGTCGACGAAGCCCAATCGCCGCGTCGGCTGGCGGCCGAGGAAGATGTTGTCCAGCACCGACATCGAGGGCGCCAGATTGGCGTGCTGGTAGATGCAGGCGACTCCGCGGCGGATCATTTCCCTCGTGTCGCCGAGCGGGGCCCGCTCGCCATCGATCTCGACCGTGCCGCTCGTCGGGGTGATCGCGCCGGTCAGCACCTTGACCAGCGTCGATTTGCCGGCGCCGTTCGAGCCGATCAGCGCGCGCACCTCGCCTGGCATGACGCGGATGTCGGCGTCCCTCAGAGCCAGCAGGTTTCCGTATATCTTGGAAAGTCCCGTGCCGCTAAGGCGAGGCGTCATCTCTCGGCCTCACGCGACATTGGCTGCCAGCCGGCGCTGGCGGCGGATGAGGAGGAACCGGTCGTATCCCACTGCGGCGAGCAGGATCAGTCCGGTGATGATCTGCTGCACGTATTGCGAGATGCCGAGGAGCGTCAGGCCGAGGAGCACGGCGCCGAGCAGGAAGGCGCCGAGTGCCGGACCGAAGACCGAACCGACGCCCCCGGAGAGGCTGACGCCGCCGATGACGGCCGCGGCAATTGCCGACAGTTCCATGCCGAAGCCGAGGGCTTCCGTCGCGGTTGTCAGGCGGGCAACGAGCAGCAAGGCGGCGACGGCAGCGCACAGGCCGGAAAGCGCGTAGGCGAGAAGGATGATGCGCCCGGTGTTGATCCCGGCGAGTCGCGCCGCCTCGGCGTTGCCGCCGACGGCGTAGATATCCCGGCCGACCTTGGTGCGAAGAAGGAATACCGACAGCACCGCGAGCATCGCCAGCATGACAAAGAAGGACAGCGGGAACCAGGGTAACGGCAGAAAGTCGTCCGTCCCCAGCGCTCCGCCGATGTCGAAATAGGTTTCGAGCCCCGTGATCCACGGGTCGGCGATCGGCGTGGTGGTGAGGCCCGGCACCAATTGCCGGCCCGAGATGGCGTAGACGACGCCGCGGTAGGTAGCGAGTGTCGCGAGCGTTGCGATGAACGGCTGCAATCGGAGGCCGACGATGAGCAGGCCGTTCAGCGCGCCGGCCAGTGCCCCGACGGCGAGCGCGACCGCGAGAATGACGTAGCCGGGAACATGAAAGATCAGCGACAGGTCGAAGACCACCATTCCGACCAGCGCAACGATGGCGCCGATTGACAGATCGATGCCGCGCGTGAGGATCGGAAAGGCCTCGCCCATCGCCAGGATGGCGATGAAGGAGAACCCGCCCATGAGGTTCTCCATGTTGCTCGTTGTCGCGAAACGGGGGGCAACGAGGCTGAAAAGCGAAATCGTCAGCGCGAAGAATACTATCAGGGCTATCGTGGCGCGCCGGACGTGCATGCTCCGCTATATCTCATGAAAAGAAGACGCAGGCCGAGACCATTCCGTCTCGGCCTGCGCAAGTTAGCGTTTTACCAACGCTGGGAGGGCTGTATCTGTCCGACCGTGTCTTTGGTCGCGATGATATAGGGCATCAACAGGTGACCCTGCGACGCGAAGGCCTTGGCCGACACGCCGCCGGACGCCAACACCGTGGCGACCGCGGCCGCGAGGCGTCCCTGCTGGAAGACGTCCGTGTATTGCGTGCCGGTCATGTCGCCGGCTTCGATCGCCTCAAGCGCCGCCTTCTCGCCGTCATTGCCGAAGATCACCAGCTTGAGGCCCTTGTCCTTGGCGACGTCCATGGCGCCCAAGGCCATGGAATCGTTGACGCCGTAGACGCCGGTAATGTCCGGGTTGGCGGCAAGGACCGTGGTCAGCACGTCCTGGGCCTTCTTGCGATCCCAGTCCGCGACCTGGTCGGAGACCACCTGGATGTCCGGGTGATACTTCTTGAGGCCGTCGGTGAAGCCGTTCGTGCGCTGGTCGCGGATGATGATGCCCGGAGGGGCATTGAGGATCGCCACTTTCCCCTTGCCGCCCATCGCGTCGCCCATCGCTTTGGCGATGTCCATGGCGCCGAAATAGTGGTTCATCTCGACATGGGCCGCATGCGGCTCGGTAGCGTCGATGTTGAGCGTGATGACCGCGATGCCCGCGCGCTTCGCCTTGGCGATCGACGGCGCAACTCCGACGCTGTCCACCGGCTGCAGGAAGATCACGTTGACGCCCTGGCTGATCAGGGTGTCCATCAGGCTGACTTGGACTTCGAGTTTGGCCTGGCCGTCGAGCTGGTCGTAGTCGACGATCTGCTGGGTGGCCAGCACCTCGGCGATCCCCTTGCCCCACGCGGTCGAAACCGTATGCGGCTGAAACTGCACGAACGCCATCTTCAGCCGCGTGTCGGCTCGCGCCGAGGATACTTCCAGCGCGCCGGTTGACGGATTGAACCGGCCGAAGAGGCCGCCGATCCCACTGGCAACGGCAGCGGTTCCCAGCAGCGAGGTTTTCAGAAAATTGCGTCGGTCGGCTCCCGACCGTTCTTCGTCGCTCATTGCCATTCCTCCCCAGGATTGACGTTTCAGGCGGCTGACAGATTTCTTTCGGGACCGAGGTCCAAGTCGAGCGCGGACCACGTTCAGCGCAGTCTCTTCTCTATAAAAATCACCAGGCCTTCATGTTTCAACATGTTTTTTATGGACAAAAAAGCAGCAGCTAGACTGCGGCGGGCCGAGGAGACGATCAGAATCCGGAGCCGTTAAGCAGGGTCCAAAGAACCGGCTGAATTCGACGGCAGGTCTCGTCCTCGGCAGATCCCGCCTTGGGCCGCGAGTCCGGCGCGGAGATCCTGAGGCTTCCTTCCACAACGGTTATGCCGAGGGCGCAGGCGGCGTACGGCTGCACCTCGCCCGTGGCGGCTAAGGGACTTGGTTCGTTAGCGTCTATCACCGACTGCGCCGGAAGGTGCGGGACGCCGCAGGGCCGCCCGACTTTGATACGGGTCCTCTGTCGGGAAACCGTCGGGCGCTTGCGCGAAGTCCCGGTCCGCGCAAGAGGCGCGGGCCGGGCTTTGAGGGAGCGAGGGATCGGCGGGCTTGGACCGCCGCCAGCTAGTAGATCGACTTCGGCTTCGCCGGAGCCTTGGGCTTCGGCGTGGTCACCTTGACCTTGTATGCGACCGCCAGATTGGCCTTGGCCAGGTGAAAGCCGTCCACGCCGTCGCCGGTAACGTCGCCGGGCTTCTTGTCGTCGACGAAGGTGTAGAGCGGGTGACCCGAATAGGCCCACTGCAGCGTGCCGTCGTCGCGCTTGATGATGGTCCACTTGCCCGAGGCCTTGTCGGAGGCCGAGGCCGCCAGAGGCGGCCACTCGACCGCGCACTTGTCGTTGCACTTCGACTTGGTCTTGGTGTCCTTCTCGAAGGTGTAGAGGGTCATGCCTTTGGTATCGACCCACGCCTTGCCTTTGTCCGTAACGGCGATCTTCGCCGGCTCGGTAGCTGCATGCGCAGCCACGCCGGTCATTCCCAAGGCGGCCAAAAGCACACCCGCGATCGCGAGTTGCCTGATCATGCGAGTCTCCTCTTTCACAAACGCGCGCGTATCGGCGCGCAACCGCCCACCGGGATTTCAACACTCCGGCGCCTCGGTTTATTCGCGACCGCCCGGATCGAGTCCGGGCGGCTCGATCGTCTGGCTGGACCGCCTGCAGCGGCGTCAGACGGGGCGGGCGCTGGGCGGCGGCAGCTGCGCAGCCGGGCGGCCAGGGCGATGAGGCCGGCGACGAGCCCGTCGCGAAGCAGCACTCCGCGCCGTTCGGCCTCCGCCTTGCGGCGTAATGCCGCCTCCCCGGGGAGGCGGACCCCCGATCCGCCCGGCACCGGAGCGCTCCGCCTTAGGACCTGCCGGCGGTAGTCCTCCTCGCCGCCGAAGGCCTTCGGCGACCATTCCCGGCGATCCCGACCCGATCATGCCGTGGGCGCCACCGCCCGGTCGACATCGGCCGCATCGCCGGCCGCAACGACCCCGATCGCCTCTCCCGTCGCCGGGTTGATGTTCTCGAAAGTCGCGCCGCTTGCCGGCGTCGCCTCTCGGGCCTCCGCTCGATACCTATGGTGAGCCTGCCATTGCGCGGGCCACCGAACTTTGCATGAAATGCCAGGGACTATGCGCCCGGCGACATCCGCGGAAACGGGGGAACTTCCGCCGGTTTCTCCTGCGCCCGGCCGGCCGGCGCCAACCCAGGCCGGCGGCGATTGGTGAAGGAAGGCCGACCGCCGACGTTCCAATCCGTTCGTGCCTTTCAGCGAAACGGCAATCGGTGGGGGCTTTTCATCAGGCAATGCGGCTGATGCTCACCGTCTTCGGTATCGTCGTGATTTGCATCTGGGACCTCTCCCAGAATCACGGACGGCTGATCGAGGCGACGGCGGCGGCGGGCTGGTTCGTCCTGCATCAGGTCGGACTGGCCTGAGACCCGCCGCGCTCGACGCTGCGATCAGGGGAGAGCAGCGGGCTGACCGATCCCGTCAGGCCTTCCGGGATGTCAGGCTTTGTGAACCGTGCGATCCTCCGACGTTGCCGAACGGAAACACTGGCGAGGTCCAGGGCGGCCAGAACCCCTGACGATTGCCGGAGAACTGAGGTTTCGCTCCTCTGGCATGGTCGTTGCCCTCCCGTCGGTCGTGCTCACCAGCTCCGGGAGGAATTCAATGATCGGGCGTTCTTGGTTCGCGCTTGCCGTGCTTGTCGCCGTCACGACGGCGTCGCAGGCCGATGACGCGCTGGAAAACGGAATGGACGCGTGGAGGAGGGCAGACTTCGAGACCGCCATGAGGCTCCTCGCGCCCCTCGCCGAACAAGGCAACGCAAAGGCCGAGTACATGGTCGGGTTGATGTATGCAAATGCCCAAGGCCGCCCGGAAGACGTTCAGAAGGGTAACGTCTGGTTCGAGAAGGCGGCCGCACACGGCATCGTCGACGCCCGCTACTCGCTCTGTCAGAACTACGCCGTTGGCGGGGTTGGCACTCCGGTCGATTCGGCCAGAGCCTACACTTGGTGCGTGGTCGCGGTGACCGGCTATGACCAGGCCGGTGACACCGAGGCGAAAAGCAATGCCGCCGCCTTTCGCGACCTCGTGGCGAAGAAGCTGACGCCTGCCGAACTGGCCGACGCGAAGCAGAAGAGCGAGGAGTGGCTCGCCGCGCATTGATGCCGGCAGACTTGGCAGCCGGCATCGAGAAAGCGGTTGGCGAGTGTCTCGTTGCGGCGTACGCCAGACGTGCGCGCACCCTTCCGCAACATCGCGGTCAGGTCAGCTCCGCGGGTCGGCCATTCCTCAGGGCATCGACGCCTTCAGGGCAGGGCCGACCCGCGGAGGTTCAACCGGCGCATCTTCTTCCAGAGCGTCGTCCGTGAAATTCCCAACTGCTTCGCGGCCGCGAGGATGCGGCCGCCGCTGGCGGCAAGCGCTCCGGAAATCTCTTCCCGTTCGGCGGCCGCGCGCACGGCCGAGAGGTTTCGAGTGACCGATTCCGCGGCGTCTTCGGCGCCCTCGCTCGGAAAGAGATCGGCGACGGCGAGCACCGGGCTTTCGGACAAGGCGACGGCTCGTTCGACGCGATTGCGGAGTTCCCGAACGTTGCCGGGCCAGGTGTGGCGGAGCGCGGCGGTCACGGCTGCCGGCTCGAAGCGCCGGATCGACGTCCCGAACTCCCGGCAATATTGGCTCATGAACCGTTCCATCAGCGGGAGAATGTCCTCCGTGCGGTCGCGGAGCGGCGGGATCCGTATGGAGACCACGTCGAGCCGGAAAAGCAGGTCCTGACGAAAATCGCCTTTCTCGACGCGGCGGGCGAGGTCGGCATTGGTCGCAGCGACCACGCGGGCGCTGAATTGGAGCGGTCGGTCCCCGCCGATGCGGGTGAAACGGCGCTCGTCGAGAAGGCGGAGGAGCTTCGCCTGGAGGGCGGGGCGCAGTTCGGCGATCTCGTCGAGGAATAGGGTTCCGTCGCCGGCGCGTTCAGCATGCCCGATGTGCCTGCCCGCGGCGCCGGTAAAGGCGCCGCGTTCGTGACCGAACAGTTCCGATTCCAGCAGATCGGGAGGAAAGGCAGCGCAATTGACGGCGACGAAGGGCGTGCCGGGCCGGCCGGTATCGTGGAGGAAGCGGGCTGCAACCTCCTTGCCCGATCCTGTCTCGCCGAGGAGCAGCACGGTCGAACGGATCGCTGCAACCCGCGTGAGCGTGGCTTCGACGGCGCGGATCGCGGGTGAGCGCCCGAGCACGTCGCGCCGCGCCGGAGCGCCTGTCGGCAGGAGTTCGCGCACCCGTTCGAGGAAGGGCGGAATTTCGAACGGTTTGGTGATGTAGTCGCCGGCGCCCAGTCGGATAAGCCGGACAGCCTCGTCGATCCGGCCATGGCCGGTTATGAACAGGAAGGGCACGGCAGGAAGGTCGGCGTTGAGGGCCGCGAATATCTGCTCGCCGGAAAGGTCGGGCAGGCGGATGTCGCAGACGACAAGCTCCGGTGCGAATTTCCGGATACCCGTGAGCGCGTCGCTGCCCTTCCGCCACAAACCGACCTCGGCGCCGCGCTGCCGGAAGCATTCCGCGAGCGCGTCGCCCATGACCGCATCATCCTCGACAATGCCGATGCGCCGGCCGTCGAGCATCTCAGGTCGCACCCGAGATCGGACGCGGAATAATCACGGTGATCGAAGTACCCTCCGTACCGGTTCGTATCGTGACGCGGGCACGGAGCTCGGCCGCGATCTGGCGGACAAGCCAGACGCCGAGACCGTCGCCCGGCACGTCCGCCGTGCCTCTGCCTTCCAGAAACGCCGCGATTTCACCGGACATGGCCGACCCCGAATTGGTCACCGTGATCACCACCTTGTCCGGGGCGGCGGCGACCGTGAGGCCGACATCGCCGTTCTCGCCAGCCGCGGCGAGTGCGTTGAGAAGGAGATTGAGCACCATCTGGCGGACGGGTCCGCCCGCGATATCGACTCCGTTGAGCGGACCGATCGACCATGTCAGCCGAATACTGCCGATCTGCGGACCGATCAGGATACGAAGGTCGTCGAAATCGGCGGCAGCGATCGGGCGCATGTTGCGTTCCGGCCGGTGAATGGCGAGGAGCGCCCGCACCACGTCCCGGATCCCCCCTAGCCCACGTTCGAGGAGCGCAACTGCCTTCTGTTGCACCGTCGGTGAAGCGGGATCCGTCTTCAGCATGTGCAGGGTTGCGAAAAGCCCGCCGAGAGGATTGTTGATCTCGTGGGCAACACCCGCCGCAATTCGGCCAAGGCTTGACAGGCGCTCCTCGGCGACAAGCCGCGCCGTGAGCGCGCGACGCGCCTCGAGCGCCCCGGCCATGGTGTTGAAGCTTCGGTAGAGACGGGCGAATTCGCGGCTCGCGGCCCTGACCACCGCGCCGCCGATCGGCTGGACAGAACCGTCGTCGGCCGTCTCCATGTGGCGCGACAATATTTGCACGGGCCGCATCATCCGCCGCGTCGCGAACCAGCCGGCGAGGCCGACCAGCGCGGGAACGAGGATCGTCCACAAGGCGGCGGTTTGGATCAGCATCCGGCGCTCCTGCGTCATCGGCGTGATGTCCCAGAGAACATGCAGGCTGCCAACGCTGCGGCCGCCGATCACGATCAGGGTGGTCGACAGCACCTCTCCGGAATCGTCCCTGACAAGGCTTCCGCCGCCGGCTCCGTTGCGAAAACGAGCCGGCAATGGAGCGCCGCTCGGCGCCTTGCGTGGATCCGAGGCGGCTATCACCTCGCCGCTCGTATCGGCAACGGCAAGCTCCACCGGAATCGCGGTCGTCGAGAAGGAGCGAGGTTGGTCCAGGATCTCGAACACCCCCCAGATGTCCCCCCGCAGGACCGGCTCGACGAGCGCCGGAGCCAGCCCGTCGAGGTAGGAGCGGGTGACGCTCGCCAGCTGGCGATCCTGGGCCGTGCTGACGAACTGATAGACAAGGGCGGTGGTTGCGGCCGCGATCACCACAACAGCCGCTGCCATGGCCGCGGGGACCTTGACCGCCAGGGTCCACGGGGTGGAGAGCGAGCGGATCACACGATACCCTTAAGCCGCTCGGCCATTGCGGTGATCGGCGCATAGAGCGCATCGTCCGCTTCGGCGAAGCCGTCCAGTCGGAGTTTTCCGAGAGCGGCCTCTCCGGTAGCCGTGGTGCGCATTCCGACGAAGAGGGATTTCGCGGCCGCCATCGCCGCCGCCGAAAGCCCCCCGCGCTTCGCCACGATCGGCGGAGGCGCGATTGGCGAGCTCGTCGAAAGAACCCGCACGGCTCCGGTCAGCCGCGGCTCGATCTCCTTCAGAACCTCAAAGACATGGCCATCGCACGTCCCGCTCCCGGCGAGACCGGCAGCGACCGCTCTCACCACGTTCCGATCGGCGTTTGTGAAGAAGGTCCGGTTGAAGAAGCTGCCGGGCCGCGTGCCGATTTTCGCAAGTTCGGCGACCGTCACGAGGAAGCCCGACGCCGACTCCGGGTCGACAAAGGCATGGGTATCTCCGGCGAGATCCGAGAGCATCGAAGCGGGCCGGTCGGCGGCGACGATGAGAAGGGATTGCGCGGTTGCCGCCCCCTTCGTGAGAGGAGCCGCTATCGCCTGAAGCTGTTCACGGCGGCGGACATACGCATAGGGGCTGAGCCACGCCAGGTCGAGTTCGCCGGAGAGCAGGTCTGCGGCAAGCTCCGCATTCGTCTTGTGCTGGGTGAGGCTTACCGGTCGTCGCCATGGCAGGCGCAAATAGCGGTCGATGCAACCGAACTCGTCGAGCATCGGCGAGATCAGGATTTGCGGGATACCGAAACGGAGGGGAACTTCCGTCTCGACCGCCCAGGCCGTCTGTCGCAGGAAAAGACCGCCCGCCGCGGCGCCGGCGGCTGCCAGCAGAACGCGCCGTCTTGACAGGCCCGTCGACCACGGCGTCATCGCCCACCACGGGGTTCGCGATAGACAACCCGCCGGCAGGATACCACCCATTGCACGCCTGCCAAGGGCAGTCGCGGTGCGACCGGCGATATGATTGCCAGCAAAATGCAAGGCACCGCTGCTATATTCCGGCGCGTGCGCACGCGATGGATAAAGGGCTGGCTGGCGGCGACAATCATCGCGTTGCCGGTTGCTGCTGCGGCTGAGGACGACAGCGATCACGATCTCGCCCGCGATCTCTACGAACGCGGCGAAATTCTGCCGCTCTCCGAGATTCTGGCGGCGCTCGGGCGGCGCATGCCCGGCGACGTCGTTGCGGTGGACCTGGTTCGCGTCGGCGGGCGTTGGGTTTACCGGTTCCAGGTGGTCGGACCTGACGGCCGGCGGGCGACCGTCGACCTCGATGCCGGACCGCCGGGCGCCGCCACCGGCGGGGAAGGCGACGACGACGGCGGACAGAATCGGGGAGAGCCGTGAAGGTCCTGATCGTCGAGGACGAGCCCCGCATCGCGGCCGATATCGCTGCGGCGATGCGGGCCGCAGGCTTTGCCGTGGATGTATCGCGGCACGGCGAGGACGCCTGGTTCAAGGGCGATACGGAAAGCTACGACGCGGTGGTCCTCGATCTGGGCCTGCCCGGCCTCGACGGGCTCACCGTGCTCAAGCGCTGGCGCTCCGCCGGCCGGAATTTCCCGGTACTGGTCCTCACGGCGCGGGGTGTCTGGACCGAGCGGGTCGAAGGCATCAATGCCGGCGCCGACGACTACCTGCCGAAGCCGTTCGAGATGGAGGAGCTGGTCGCACGGCTCCGCGCCCTGCTCCGCCGTTCGGCCGGCCAGGCGGCGCCGGTCCTGAGGCAGGGGCCGCTGTCGCTCGATACGCGGCAGATGCGGATCTCCCTCAACGGCCTGCCGGTCGCCCTGTCGCCGCTCGAATACCGGCTGCTGTCGTTTCTGATCCATCACGGCGGCCGGGTGGTGCCCTCGACCGAACTTGCCGAGCATCTCTACGAATCGGGCAACGACAAGGATCCCAACACGATCGAGGTGATCGTCGCGCGGCTCAGGCGGAAGCTCGGTCCGAAGGTGATCGAGACGCGGCGCGGGTTCGGCTATCTGGTTCCGGGCGACGAGGGATGAGCGGCGGATCGATCCGCCTCAGGCTCTGGTCGGCCGCCGCGATCTCGATCGTCGTCGCCCTTGGACTCGCCGGCATCGGCCTGCGCTTCCTCTTCGAGCGCCATGTCGAGCGGCGGATCGCCTCCGATCTGACGGTCGAACTGAACCAGTTGGTCGCCGCGACGGCCTTCGACAGCGACGGCAGGCTCGCCGTCACGCCCGGTCTCGCCGATCCGCGCTTCGCGGTTCCACTCTCCGGTCTCTACTGGCAGGTCGAGGAAATCGACGGAGGCGGGGCCGTCATCCGGTCGCGCTCGCTCTGGGATACGACGCTCGCGCCGACGCGGCGGATCGGCGAGCGCGGCGGGGTGCGGGTGGCCGAGCTGACCGGGCCCGGCGGGGCTCTGCTGGTGGCCGCCGCGCGCACGATCACCGACGCCGGCGGCCGCTCGTTCCGCGCCATCGTCGCCGAGGATCACCGGGCCGTCGAGGTTTCGGTCGATGAATATGTCTCCGAACTGGCGCCGGCGCTGATCCTCCTCGCACTGGTCCTGATCGCGGCGATCTTTACGCAGGTGACGATCGGTCTCGCGCCGCTCGAGAGCCTCCGCGCCGCGCTCAGCGAGGTCGTCGGCCGGCGCGCCGCCCGCCTCGAGGTCGATGCGCCGAAGGAGGTGCGGCCGCTCGTCGACGAGATCAACCGGCTGCTGGCAGCCCAGGAGAAGGCCCTGAAACGCGCGCGCTCCGCGGCGACCGACCTGGCGCACGGGCTGAAAACCCCGCTCCAGGTCATCTCGGGCGAGATCCGCGCCCTGCGGACAAAGGGCGAGGCGGACCTGGCGGGCGAGATCGAGAAGAGCCTCGGCGCCATTCGCCGTCACATCGACCGCGAACTGGCGCGGGCGCGCGTCGCTCCGGGCGTCGCCGTCGGCGAATGCGCGGTGGCCGAGGTCGCCGCGCGGGTGGTCGACGTCGTCCGGCGGACGCCGGGCGGCCGGAGGCTGGCGATCGAGGTCAATGTGGCGCCTGCGGTCACGGCCAGCATCGACGAGGATGACCTCGCCGAGATACTCGGCAATCTCGTGGAGAACGCAGCCCGCTTTGCCCGCGCCCGGCTGACGGTAAGCGCCGAGAGCACCACCGAAGGAACCACGATTGCGGTCGGCGACGACGGGCCGGGGATTCCCGAGGAGGCGCGGCAGGCGGCGCTTGCCCGCGGCGTGCGGCTCGACACGGCCGGGTCGGGAACCGGCCTCGGCCTCGCCATCGTCGCCGACATTGCCGATGCCTATGGCGGCAGGGTTACGCTTGCCGATGCCGGGCCCGGCCTGTCGGTCTCGGTCTTCCTGCCGCGCCCCGCGGCCGCGGCGGTTTCCGCCTAGGCAAAGCCGGGGAAGAAGTCGACCTTGATCTGGGAGCGGTGGACGCCGAGCTGGTGCAGGAGCCGGCGCATCGCCTGGACCATCGGCTGCGGGCCCGAGACGTAGAAGAGGCGCTCGCGGTAGTCGGGCAGCGCCGCCTGCAGCAGCCGCGCGTCGACATAGCCCGGATACTGGTCGGGGCCGGGATCGCGGGCCACGGCGTAATAGGTGGCGATCCCCAGTTCGTCCGCCGCGGCGTCGAGGATGTCGCGATAGGCGATGTCGCGCTGCCGCTCGACGGCATAGAGGATCGTGACCGGGCGGACCTCCCGGTTGTCGAGCATGTGCCGGATCATGCTGCGGAATGGCGTGATCCCGATGCCGCCGGCAATGAAGGCGATCTTCCGGCCGCGGTCGCGCGGCAGCGTGAAGTCGCCGGCGACCTGGGCGGCGTGGATCGTGTCGCCCGGCGTCATTGCCGCCAGCGCGCGCTTGAACGCGCTTGCCGCCGGATAGAACTTGACGCCGAGCCGCAGCCGCCGCTCGCCCGGCGACGAAGCCAGGGTGAAGTAGCGCCGGTTGCCGCGGTTGTCGGCCTTCGGCACCGGCAGGGTGAACTCGACATACTGGCCCGGCTGGAAGCGGACGCGGTGCGGCGAGCGGAAGACGAAGTCGAACGTGTCAGCCGCGGTCTGCTCGATCCGCTCGAGCGTGAGGATGAACCGCCGCTGCGGGGCGATGGCGAAGGCGAAGAGGTTGCCGATGAGGAGGGCCAGTTCGGGCGTGAAGTAGAGGCTGCCGGCATGGACCTCGGGTGCAGCGAGGAAGCCGACCAGCGCCGCGAAGAGGAGCCGCGGCCAGCGGCCGGTCGGCGCGGTGAGCGGTTCGGTCAGCATGGCGAAGGCGAAGAAGAAGAACGGCGAGGTGAGGAGGGTCTCGCGGAGCGCCGTCGCGAGCTGCGGTCCCCAGGAAGTCGCGACCACGGCGGCGAGATTGACCAGCGCGAAGGCGGCCACCAGCTCGCTCTGCCGCGTCTTGCGGACGATCAGGATGCCGCCGGCGAGGACGACCGGGAGCAGGGCGGCATTGGCCACCCACCATGTCGCCGGCTGATCGAGGAGCAGGCCGCCGAGAAACGCGCCGGCCGCCGCCGGATTGAAGATGTGCTTGCCGCGGACGGCGAGGATGAATTTCGACGCGATCGCCCAGACCGAGGCGAAGGCGAGGCCGGCCATCCCCTTCACGTCGCCGACGCCGACCGGGTCGAGGATGAGCGCAAGGATCAGTGCGGTGATGGTCGCCGATTCGATATTGGCCGGGATGGCGAAGACGACCGCGAAGACCCGGTTGGCAAGCCAGCAGGTCGCGAAGATCAGGGCGGCCGAGAGCGCCAGATTCTCGGGAGGAAATGGAACCAGCCCGAAGAGGCTCAGCACCAGCGCCGTTACCAGGATGACCACCAGATAGTCGAGCACCAGGCGGTACATGGTGATGTGGTCGAGCAGGCGGTCGATCAGTCTCAACATGGGACGAAAGCCTCGAAGCCGCTGGTCATGGTGGCGCGGCCGTCGGGCCAGACGGCATAGGCCTCGACGCCCGGCCGGCTTTCGAGAAAGGCGATGCCGGCCCTCCCCATCGCGAAGGCGGCGGTGGCGAACCGGTCGGCCTCGCAGACGTCGGCGGCGATAACGGTCAGGCTGACGATGTCGTCGATGGCGCGCGCCGGCGCGTGTGGATTGTAGATGTGCTGGCCGCGCACATAGGTGCCCGAGGTCGCCACCCCCGAGCCCTGCGGGCGGATGACCTTGATGATTTCCTCGGCCCGGAAGGGGCTGCGGATGCCGATCGTCCAGCCGGTGTGGCTGGCATTCTTCCCGCGGGACTGGATGTCGCCGCCGGCATCGACGAAGAAGTCGCCGAACCCGGCATCGGCGAGGAGCAGCGCCGCATTGCGGACCGCCCAGCCCTTGACGATGCCGGACGGGTCGAGCTTCCCCTCGGGGGTGCGGATGTCGAAATAGCCGCCGGTCTCCTCCCGGGTGATCTCGGCGAGCGCAAGGACTTCGCGCATCTCGTCAGTGATCGAGGCTTCGTCGAGCGCCCCGGCATTGATGGCAGAGATTTCGCTGTCGCTCCGGTAGGTGCTGAACTTCCGGTCGATCCGGTCGAAGTAGTCGAACACGCGGTCAAAGACGGCGGGGTCGGCAGAACCGACCACTTCCACCGTGACCGGCATGCCCATCTGGATGCGGGTGGCGCGCATGGCTCACGATTTCGCCTTCCGCAGCGCACCCGAGAGCGAGCGGATGAACGCCTCGCTGGTGAGCGTGGCGCCCGAGACGATGTCGACATTGGCGCTCTGCGCGCTCACCACCTCGTCGCGGAGCATCGGCAGGGCCTGCCGGTTGATGAACACCGAGGTGCGGCGGTCGGACGGATATTGCAGCACCTTGATGCCGACCAGCTGCCCGCCTTGGACGATCGCCTGGATCTGGACGAGGCCGTAATAGGCGTCGACCACCGGCCCGGTATAGGTGCCGTCGGCATAGGCTGCGGTGCTGGCGGCCAGCGTCATTGACGCCGGGATAACTGCCGCCGCGAGCCGCGGCGCGTGATAGGCGGGGCGCAGGCGCGGCAGCGGGACCGTCGGCTCCGCCGCCGCGACTGGCGTCGGCTCCGGCGGGGGAACCCTCGCCGGAGGGGTGATCGTCGCGGCCAACCGCGGAGCCGAGGCGCGCACCGCTTCGAGAATGGCAGCCGTCTTTTCGGGCAGAGGCCGATCCGGAGCGCGCGGGCCGCCCGTTCGCAGAACCTCGGGGGGCGTCGGTTCGGCGACGGGCGGCGTCGCGGCCGGGATGGCACTCGGCTTCAGATCGGCGGGTAGAGCGGCGTCGGAGCCCGCAAGCGGATCGTCGGGAGCGGCTCGTCCACCCTCGCTCCAGACGTAGGCGCCCGAGGCGGCAATCACGAACAGCGACAGGGCAACTTTCTTCATGCGGGCTTGGTCCGGCGTCGCGGTCAACCCGACCGCGCCGGCAGATTCGCACACCCGACCTGACAACTGGCTGAAGCCGGGCGAATCGGCGGCGGCCCGGTTCTCCCATTCCACCGCCCTGGGGCGCCCCGCGCTCCGGAGCCGGCCAGGCGCGGGCCGTTACCGTCCGGGCGAGGCCAGACAGACCGGTCCCGAGGGAGCATCCACAATCATCCGATGAAAGGACGCGACATTTCGCCGAAGGCCTTGTGTACGGCCGTATTTCGTGGCCTATTGGTAATAGGAAAAGCTTTTCCGATGGTTTTCTCCCTTACCTTGCGATCGTCGTGTGGTCGCCCAGGAAAAGCTTTTCCTTCGCTGGCCGCGCTCGGCGGCCGAGAAAAGAACTCGGGAGGAAGCAAATGAAGCTGAAATTCGGAGCGGGCCTGTTCGCCCTCAGCGCCCTGGCTGTCTCGCTGATGACGAGCGCGCCGTCGAAGGCCGCCGACCTCGTGATGTGGGAGCGGTCGGGCGGCAACAAGGGAATGGTCGATATCCTCGTCAACATGTGGAACGAGAAGAATCCCGACCGCCACATCAACCTCACCTACATCCCGCATGCCGAGATGGTCGCCAAGCTCGCCCAGGCGATCGCCTCGGGCGACGTGCCTGACCTGATGGGCATGGACCTGATCTACGGGCCACAGTTCGAAAAGGCCGGCCAGTTGGTCGATGTCACCGACCAGATCGCCAAGCTGCCGGAGATGAAGACGATCAGTCCCGGCCACCTGAAGGTCGCGACCTGGGAAGGCAAGCTCTACGGCGTTCCGCTCTATGCCGACGTCTCGGCGCTCTTCTACAACAAGGACCTGTTCGCAAAGGCCGGCCTCGATCCCAACAAGCCGCCGACCAGCCTCAAGCAGCTGCGCGAATATGCCGACAAGATCACGGCGCTCGGCGGCGACATCAAGGGCTACTACCTGCCCGGCTCGTGCGCCGGCTGCAACATCTTCACCGTCGGTCCGCTGATCTGGGCCTCGGGCGGCAAGATCGAATCCGCCGGGCCCGGCGACGAACCGCTCACCGGCGATATCAAGCCGGTGTTGCAGTGGCTGCGCGACATGGTCAAGTCGGGCAACGTCCACGAGAGCGACCGCGCCGAAAACGGCGAGACCTTCCACCTCCAGTTCGGCTCCGGCAAGGTCGGCATGATGGGCACGGGCAACTTCAACATCTCGCTTGCCCGCGATCAGAATCCGAGCATGAAGTTCGGCATCGCGCTCCTCCCCGGCATGGCCGAGAACTCGGCCGCCTCCTTCATCGGCGGCGACCTCCTGGTCATCCCGAAAGGCTCGAAGCGCGTTTCCGACGCCGTCGACTTCATGAAGTTCCTCATCTCGGATGAGGTCCAGGTCGAGGGCTACGCCAAGGCGCTCAACCTCACCACCCGCTCGGACATGGTCGACAACAAGTATTTCAAGGCCGAGCCGCTGGTGCAGGACGTCGCCAAGGCGCTGTCCGTCGGGCGCACCCCCTACACGACGACCTTCTTCGAGCAGATCAACTCGCCGCAGGGCCCTTGGCTGCAGATGCTGCAGCGGGTCTATTACACCGACGATGATCTCGATCAGATCATCGCGGATGCCAAGGCAGCGATGAAGGCCATCGCCGACCAGTAGCAACCGCTGTCGGAGGCCGCGGCCGTCCCGCGGATCGCGGCCTCCCACCTTCTTCGACGGCCCCGGTTCCGCGGCCGTCCAGGATCGCCCGGCGCATGTACGCGACGCAAAGAAACAAGCTGATCGGGTTGCTTTACCTCGCTCCCGCGGTGCTGTTTGTGCTGGTCTTCACCGCCTATCCGCTCAGCCAGATGCTCTGGATGTCGCTCCACAACTGGTCGATCATCGAGCCGGCGAAATGGGTCGGCTTCGGCAATTACGTGAAGGCCTGGAACGACCGTCAGTTCTGGACGTCGCTCGGCTTCACGCTGAAATACACGCTGCTGCTGACCCCGATCCTGATGGTCGGCGGCTACCTGCTCGCGCTTCTGGTTTCGCGGAACACCCCGTTGCGCAAGTTCACCCGGGCGGTGACGTTCGTCCCGGTCGTGATCGGCCTCGGGGTATCGAGTCTCCTCTGGTATTGGCTGTTCAACTACAATTTCGGCCTGGTCAACCGCTTCCTGGTCGACCTCGGAATCATAGCCAGGCCGCTCGTCTGGTTCGGCGAGGATGCCGACCGCGCCCTGTGGGCGGTGATCGTATCGATTGTGTGGAAGGTGCTTGGTTTCGGGATGCTGCTCTATGTGGCCGCCATCCAGGGGATTCACCCCGAGACGACCGAGGCGGCCATGGTCGATGGCGCCTCCTATTGGCAGCGCATCCGCATGATCACCTTGCCGCTCACCTACCGCACCATCCTGCTCGTCACGCTGGTCAGCGTCATCGGATCGCTGCTGGCCTTCGATCAGTTCTACCTGATGACCGCCGGTCAGCCGTTCAACCGGACGGCGACGTCGGTCTTCTGGATCTATCTGAACTCGTTTCCGTATCTGAAGCTCGGCTACGGCGCCGCGTTGTCGCTCATTCTGGCGCTGATCATCCTCGCCTGCACAATCGTCCAGATGACCCTGACGCGGCGGAGCCACGCATGAGCGCCGGCGTCGCCTTCGCCCGCGACCTGACGCGCCCCACCGCTCCGACGCTTGCGGCGCGCCTGTGGCGCAGCCGCAGCACTTACCTCGCCGGTGCGGTCTGCATGGCGGTGAGTGCCGTCATGCTGGCGCCGCTCGTCCTTTCGGTCTCTGCGTCGCTGAAGACCACCGAGGAAGCTTCCGCGATACCGCCCACCTATCTCACCCATCTCCTCAGCCTGTCGAGCTACGGGCGCCTGTGGGCCTATCAGGAGGGCCTGCCGACCTACCTCTTCAACAGCGGCGCGGTGGCTTTCCTGGCGATTGCCTTCTGCCTGATCCTGAGCATTCCGGCGGGTTACGCGCTCGCCCGCTTTCCGATCCCGGGCCGCGAGTTCTTCTTCGTCTTCCTGCTCCTTGCCCTGATCATTCCCTATCAGGCGCTGCTCACGCCGATCTTCTTCATGTTCGCCAGCCTCAAGCTCACCAACACGCTGGTCGGCCTCGCAATCGTGCATACAACCATCCAGCTGCCGTTCAGCGTCTACATCATGCGGAACAGCTTCGAAGCCGTTCCGCGCGAGCTTGAGGAGGCCGCGTTCATCGACGGGTGCTCGACCTGGCAGGTGCTTCTGCGGATTCTTCTGCCCGCCATCCGGGCGGCGATCGTGACGGTGGCGCTGTTCGCCTTCATCACGTCGTGGAACGAGTTCCTCGGCGCCCTGGTGATGATGAACAAGGGCACTGCCTTCACCCTGCCGCTGATCCTGTCCAATGCCCGCCAGGAAACCAGCATCGGCGGCACCGACTGGGGGATGCTCCAGGCCGGCATTACCATCTCGATCGTTCCCTGCGTGCTCTTCTATCTGCTCCTGCAGAAGTATTACGTGTCCGGTTTCCTCAGCGGTGCGGTGAAGTAGCGATGGCGCGGGGCATCAACCGAACCGGCAGGACCGGCAGGAACGGCGAACCGGCACGTCCGACGATTCACGATGTTGCCCGCGCCGCCAATGTCAGCATCGCGACCGTGTCGAAGGCGCTCAACAACAGCGGCAGCCTCAGGCAGGAGACCCGGACCCGCATCGCGGAAGTCGCCAAGGGCCTCGGTTTCCGCCCGAACAGCCTCGCCCAGAGCCTGCATCGCGGCCACAGCCTCACCGTCGGCCTGATCTCGACCGACAGTTTCGGCCGTTTCACGATTCCGATCATGGAGGGGCTGGAGGAATGCCTCACCGACAGCCGCATGTCGGTCTTCATGTGCAACGCCACCGACGATCCGGTGCGTGAGGCGCAGCATGTCGAATCGCTGATCGGCAAGCGCGTCGACGGCATCGTGGTGACCGGCCGCCGCGCCGACCTGCGTCCGAAGCTGGTCGTGCCGTCGCCGGGGATTCCGGTGCTCTACGTCTATTCGCGGGTCGACGACCCCAATGAATACAGCCTCGTGCCCGACGACGAGGGCGGCGCGGTGCTTGCCGTCGAGCATTTGATCAAACTCGGCCGCAAGCGCATCGCCCATGTCACCGGGCCCGAGCGCTTCGAGGCCGTCCGCCTCCGCCGGCAGGGCTACGCCAGGACGCTTCAGCGGGCCGGGCGCTCTGACATTGACGGCCTCTACCTTTCCGGCACCTGGTCGGAGGCGTGGGGCCGCGAGGCGGTAGGGCGCCTCTTCCGGACGCGGCGTAACGCGCCCGATGCGATCTTCTGTGGCAACGACCAGATCGCGCGCGGCGTTGCCGATGCGCTCCGCGAGCGCGGGGTTGCCGTCCCGGAGGATGTCGCCCTGGTCGGCTTCGACAACTGGGAGATCATCGCCCAGGCGACCCGCCCGGCGCTGACCAGCGTCGACATGAACCTCAACGAAATGGGCCGCGAGGCGGGCCGCAAGATGATGCAGCTCATCGCCGGCGAGCGTTTCGCCGGCGTTCGCCGGCTGCCCTGCACGCTGGTCGTCCGCGATTCCTGCGGCGCCCGCATTGCCTCGCTCTGACCGCCAAATACGGGAACCGCCGATGCGCCGCTTCACACCGGTCAATTTCGCCGAGGTCAGGATCGAAGGGCCGTTCTGGCGCGAGCGCCTCGATACGGTGCTGACCAGGACGATTCCGAGCCAGCATGTCCGCCTCAAGGAATACGGCATCCTCGATTCGCTGCGCGTGCCGCAGCCGCCTCCGCCGCTCCGCATTCCGCGCAACAGCCACGATTTCACCACCCAGATCTTCTGGGACTCCGATGTCGGCAAGTGGATCGAGGCGGCGAGCTACGCGCTGTCGCACCGGCGCGACGCGACCATCGAGGCGCAGATCGATGCCATCGTCGACGACCTCGAAAAGGCCCAGCTCCCGGACGGCTACCTCAACTGCTGGTACATCGGCCGCGAAATCGAGAACCGCTGGACCAATCTCCGCGACAACCACGAACTCTATTGCGCCGGGCATATGCTGGAAGGCGCGATCGCCTATTTCCAGGCGACCGGGCGGCGGAAGCTCCTCGACATCATGCTTCGCTATGTCGACCACATCCGCGCAACCTTCGGCACCGGTCCCGGCCAGAAGCGCGGCTATTGTGGCCACCAGGAGATCGAGCTGGCGCTGATCAAGCTCTACCACGCGACCGGCGACCGCAGGCACCTCGACCTCGCCGCCTACTTCATCGACGAGCGCGGCAACCAGCCGCCCCACTACTTCGACGTCGAGGCGATCGCGCGCGGCGACGATCCCAGGCGCTACTGGGCCAAGACCTACGAATACAACCAGTCGCACAAGCCCGTCCGCCAGCAGGACAAGGTCGTCGGCCATGCCGTCCGCGCCATGTACATGTACACGGCGATGGCGGACCTTGCCGCCGACCTCGAAGACGCCGCCCTCAAGGCCGCCTGCGAGCGACTGTGGAAGGACGTGACCGGCAAGCGCATGTATGTCACCGCCGGTCTCGGCCCGGCGGCGGCCAACGAAGGCTTCACCGTCGACTACGACCTTCCCAACGACACCGCCTATGCCGAGACCTGCGCCTCGGTCGCGCTCATCTTCTGGGCGCAGCGCATGCTCAACATCGACCTCGACGGCGCCTATGCCGATGCGCTCGAGCTCGCGCTCTATAACGGCGCGCTGTCCGGCCTGTCGCGCGACGGCACACACTATTTCTACGAGAACAAGCTCGAAAGCGACGGCAGCCACAAGCGCTGGGAGTGGCACACCTGCCCGTGCTGCACGATGAACGTCTCGCGGCTGGTCGCCTCGGTCGGCGGCTACTTCTATTCGACCGCCGAGAAGACCGTCGCCGTCCATCTCTACGGCGGCAGCAGCACGCGCCTGGCGGTCGCCGGAACGCGCGTTGCCATTCGCCAGACCGCCGATTATCCGTGGTCGGGCAGGGTGACGATCGCTGTCGACCCCGAGCAGCCGGCGGAATTCTCCCTGAAACTGCGCATCCCCGGCTGGGCGCATGGCGAGACGCTGCGGGTCAACGGCGCGCCGGTCGCAACCGCCGATCGGGTGCGCGGCTATGTCGAGATCAAGCGGACATGGCAGGCGGGCGACATCGTCGACCTCGACCTGCCGATGCCGGTCGAGCGTGTCTATTCGCATCCCGACGTGCGCATGGATATCGGCCGCGTCGTCCTGAAGCGCGGGCCGCTGGTCTATTGCGTCGAGCAGGTCGACAACCCCGATATCAGCGTCGGTCGCATCAAGCTGCCGCGGAGCGGAGCGGTGAGCGCGGTGCCGCGCCCGGACCTTTTCGGCGGGGTCGTCAGCGTCGTCGCCAGCGGGCGCGTGGCCGCCTCGGACGACTGGGACGGCAGCCTTTACCGGACGGCGCCGCCCGTCGACCGGTCCGCCGACCTCACCGCGATTCCCTACTACCTGTGGTGCAATCGCGGCTCGGGCAGGATGACGGTGTGGATCCCGGAAACGCCCGGCTGATCCCCGCCTGCCGGCCCCTTGGCGCTACGTCTAGCCCTTGGTCGCCCCCTGCATCAGCCCGCGGATCAGCCCGCGTTGGGTGAGCATGGTCACCGCCAGCGCCGGCAACAGGTAAATGGCGGCGACCGCCATCATGTCCCCCCAGAGGACCTGGAACTGGGTGATCAGCGTCGAGATGCCGACGGGCAGCGTCTGCCCGCCGCCGGGCGTCCGGGTCAGCGTCAGCGCGATGACGAATTCGTTCCACGCGACGAGGAAACCGAATAGCGCCGCCACGCCGAGGCCCGGCAGCGACAGGGGCAGGACGATGCGGACGAGCGTCGCCAGCGGGCCGAGCCCGTCGATCTCCGCCGCCTCGATCAGTTCGTCGGGAAAGTCGCGGAAGAAGCCGTGCAAGATCCAGATCATCAGCGGCAGCACGATCGGCAGGTAGGCGACCACCAGCCCCCAGGGAGTGTCGATGAGGCCCATTGTGCGGAACTGCAGAAAGAAGGGCAGCGCCAGCGCGATCGGCGGGAAAACCCGCGTGACGACGATGAAGGAGAGAAATCCGGCCGACCCGCGATAGGCGTATTTGGCGAAGCCGAATGCCGCCGGAATGGCAAGCAGCAGGCCGGCGACGGTCGCGCCGCCGGCCGCGATCAGGCTGTTCACCAGAAACGAGCGGAAATCGCCGGAGAGCGCCACGCCGTAATGGCCGAGCGTCGGCGCGGTCGGCAGGAGCCGCGTCGGCGAGACGAGGATTTCCGGCGTCGGCTTGAGCGAGGTCGAGAAGATCCAGAGGATCGGGGTCAGCATGACGATCGCCGTGACCGTCAGGAACAGATAGGTCGCCGCGTCGCCGAGCCGCGACCGCGCCGGGCGCGCCCCGGCGGCGCTCATGCCCGCCCCTGCCGCTCGCGCAGGAGCAGCACCGCGGCGAGCGACGCCGCCGAGGTGAGGATGACGAGGAGCACCGATGCGGCCGCGCCGCCGGCGAAGTCGAAGTTGGTGAACATCTGCCGGTAGATGAAGGTCGAGAGCACGTCGGTGCGGTTGGCCGGGCCGCTCCCGGTCAGCACATAGACCACGTCGAAGATGCGGAATGCGTCGGCGAAGCGCGTGACGAGGATGATCGCGATCACCGGCTTCAGCAGCGGCAGCATGATCCGCGTGAGAATCTGGGCCGGCGAGGCGCCGTCGACGCGCGCCGCCTCGAGCGGCTCCGTCGGCAGCGCCGTCAGTCCGGCAAGCAGGACCAGAATGTCGAAGGGCAGCGCCAGCCAGAGGTTGGCGATCACCACCGCCGCCCGCGCCAGCCAGACATCGGCGAACCACAGCGGCCCCTCGCCGCCGAAATCTCGGGCGATCGTGTCGATGAGGCCATAGCCGTCGGCGAAAACGAAGCGCCAGGCGAGGGCGCCGACCACCGGCGCGATCATCAGGGGCAGGGCGAAGATGGTCTGGAAGATGCGCGAGCCGGCGAGCGCGCGGTGGAGCGCCAGCGCGATCGACAGACCAAGGATCGCCTCGAGGAGCGCGCTTGCCGCAACGATGCCGACGGTCTGGAGAAGTGCCGCCTGGAAGTCGCGGTTGGCCGCGATCTTAAGGAAATTGGCAAGCCAGACGAAGTCCGGCGTCCCGGAGAGCGCCGTCCTTGAGGAATTGAAGCTGAGCCAGATCGTGTAGCCGATGGGATAGAGCATCGCCGCTGCGAGGACGAGGAGCGCCGGGGTCGTCAGCGCGATCCCCGTCCTGCCGCGGCGACGCGGGCGAAGCGGGATGGTCCCTGGTTCTGCCGGAATGTCCGCCACCTCGCTTTGCACAAACCGCCTCGGCCCGGCGCGCTGCCGGACCGAGGCTGGGACGGCGGTCCGGCAGGGAGTTGGGCCGGCCGCCGTCGGTTCCTCGGGCCTAGCCCGCCATCGCCGCTTCGGCGCGCTGCTGTCCGTCCTTCAGGGCGTCGTCGATGCTGACCGCCTTCGACATCACGCCCGACTGGATGATGCCGAGGATTTCGAGGAGCTGCGAGTATTGCGGGATCATCGGCATCGACGTGCCCGCCGCCGCCGATTCCGCGAATGCCGCGATCGCCGCCTTGTCGCTGTCGCTGATCGAGCTGTCGGCGCCGATCTTGTCGATCGCCGACTTCCGCGGCACCGGATTCAGCCATTCCTTGCCGAAATTGTAGAGCTGCTCGGAATCCGTCGCCCACTTGACCCATGCCGCGGCCGCCTCCGGGTTCTTCGATCCGGCCGCCGCCGCGAAGCCCCAGGAATAGACCGTGCCCGCCGGACGCTTCAGCCCGGGCGAGGTGCCGATGGCGAACTTGCCGCCGAGCGGCTCCTTCGCCAGCGAGTAGAGGTAGGGCCAGACCGGTGCCAGCGCGAGCTTGCCGTCGAGCCAGGCGCCCTGCATGTCTGGCAGTTCGAGGACGCCTTCCGGCGCCGCCTTGTCCTCGAAGACCATCTTGGTCATGAACTCGAGCGCGGCATGGCCGGCGTCGGTGTCGATGGTCGGCTTGCCGCTGGCGTCGATGATGTCGGCGCCGGCCTGCTGGTAGAACGAATTGAGCCGGGTCGAGGCTTCGATGCCCTGCTTGGACAGGATCATCGTCCCCCAGACGCCGTCCTTGGTCGTCGCCTTGGCGTACTGGCGGTACTCGTCCCAGGTCTTGGGCGGTCCGGCGAGGCCGGCGGCCTTGAGCAGGTCGGTCCGGTAATACATGGCGCAGTTGTGCACCATGATCGGGAGCGCGACGACCGCGCCCTTGTAGCTGACGGTCTCGATCGCGGTCTTCGAGAAGTCCGCCTTGTCGGCGTCGGAGAGCTGCTTCGAGATGTCGGCGATGAAGCCCTTCTCGTAGAATTCCGGCAGCCAGACCTGGTCGGCGATGTAGACGTCGAAGCCGCCGGCGCCGGACAGCGCGTCCTGGACGAACTGCTGGCGGATATTGTCGTGCGGTATCGCGTTGAATGTCACTTCGACGCCGGTTGCCTTGGTGAACTCGGCAGCGTGCTTCTTGTAGAACGTGTCATAGGGCGATCCGGCTTCGGTGCCGATCGTGATCTTGCCGCCCGCGGCGCGGGCATAGCGGAGCGGCCGCGCGCCAAGATAAAGGCCGGCGCCTGCCGCCGCGGTGGTGGTCAGGAACCGCCTGCGACTTAACTTCGTGCCCATGCTTCTTTCCTCCCGCTTGGTTTTGTTGTCCGCCGGCCGCGTGCGGGGCCGGCGGGGTAGGCTCTGCGTCATGGTGGGTTGGCGATTTCCTTGCCGGCGGAAGCGCCCGGCTCGTTCGGCGCGTCCATGCGGATGAATCGGCGCTTCAGTTTCTCCAGCCGCGCGCCGCGCAGGCTGTCGAAGAAGACGGCGATGAAGATCACCGCCGCCAGCACCATCGGCTGCAGGTAGAGGTTGACCTTCACGAAGACCATGCCGGCCTGGACCATCTGGACGAGAACCGAGCCAATGACTGCGCCGAAGGCGGTGCCGACGCCGCCGAAGAGGCTGGTTCCGCCGAGCACTGCCGCAGTAATCACGTCGAATTCCTTGCCGACGCCGAATGTCTGGTTGAGGCGCCCGACCAGCGCGATCAGCGTCACCCCGCCGAGCGCCGCGCAGAGTCCGGAGATCACATAGACCGAGAAGATGATCCGGTCGGTCGCGATGCCGGCCTTGCGCGCCGCCTCGGCATCGTTGCCGACCGCATAGAGCTGGCGGCCGAAGGGCGTGCGCGTCAGCACGATATGGGCCGCGGCGACCACGGCGGCGAAGATCGCCACCGGAATCGGTATGCCGAGGATCGAGGCCGCGCCGAAGGACGTGAACGCCGCCGGATAGTCGAGGCCGAAGGACTGGGTGATCGCGGTCACCAGCCCGTGGCCTGCGACCATGGTGGCAAGCGTCACCAGGAACGGCGTGATCCTGAGATAGACGATGCAGGCGGCGTTGATCGCGCCGAAAAGCGCGCCGGTGGCGAGGCCGGCGACGATCCCGGCAAGGACGCCGAAACCGCCCTGCAGGCCGGGTATCTGCAGGAGATAGCCGACGGTCATGGCGGACACGTACATGTTGGAGCCGACCGAGAGGTCGATTCCGGCGGTGAGCAGGACGAAGGTCATGCCGACGGCGATGACGCCGGTGAACGAAGCCTGCTTGATGATGTTGAGCGAGTTCTCGGCGCTGAGGAAATTGTCGGCGGCGAGCCCGAAATAGACGAAGACGACGATGAAGATGATCGCCGCCGCATGGCGGAGGAGGTAGCCGCTGACGCGGTCGTAGAGGGCGCGGTTCATGCGGCCGCCTCGCGAAAGGCCGCAGCCAGCACGCGCCCGCGGTCGAAGCCGGCTCTAGCGAATTCGCCGACGATCTCGCCTCGGCTCATCACCAGGATGCGGTCGCAGACCGCCAGCAGTTCCTCCAGTTCCGAGGAGATGAAAAGCACGCCGCCGCCGGCCCCGGCGAGCCGGTCGATGATCGAGTAGATCTCGTATTTGGCGCCCACGTCGATGCCGCGCGTCGGCTCGTCCATGATGAAGACCGAGGGCCGGCAGAGCAGCCATTTCGCCAGGACGACCTTCTGCTGGTTGCCGCCCGACAAGCTCTTGGCCGGCGCGTCGAGCGACGCCGTCTTGATGTTGAGCGCCTCGGCGAGCGCCCCGGCGGCGCTCCGGATGCGGCCCTGCTCGATCAGCTCGGCCGGGGTGATGGCGAGCCTGGGCAGCGCGGCGAGGGCGATGTTCTCGGCAACCGTGCCGTTCATCAGGAGGCCTTCTTCGCGCCGGTTCTCGGTGATGAAGGCGATGCCGCTGCGGATGCTGGCGCGCGCCGAGCGCGCCGGCAGCCGGCGGCCCTCGACGCGGATTTCGCCGGTCTCGTGACTGTCGAGGCCGAAGAGGATGCGGGCGAGTTCGGTGCGCCCGGCGCCCATCAATCCGAAGATGCCGAGCACTTCGCCGCGATGGAGCGCGAAACTCACGTCCCTGATGATGCCGGTCGCGCCGAGGCTGATGGCTTCGAGCAGGACCGCGGCCTGCGGCGCTGACTTGCGCGGCGGATAAAGCTGGTCGATCGGGCGTCCGACCATCAGTGTGATCATGCGGGCGATCGGGAACTGCGCCTTGGCGCCGGCTTCGATCAGCGCGCCGTCGCGGAGCACGGCGATGTCGTCGGCGAGCGCCGCCACGTCGGTGAGGATATGGGAAATGTAGATCACCGACTTGCCGGCTTCGCGCAGGCGCGCGACCAGCGCGAACAGCCGCTCGGTCTCGCGCGCGGTCAGCGACGTCGTCGGCTCGTCGAAGATGATGATACGGGCGTCGAGCCGGAGGGCGCGGGCGACTTCGACCAGCTGGCGCTCGCCCGGCGAAAGCCGGTCGAGGGGTGTCTCGGGCGGCAGGTCGAGGCTGACCTCGGAGAGGAGGGCGCGGGCTTGCCGGGCGACCGCGGCTCTGTCGATGAGTGAGAACGGGCCAAAGCGCCGCTGCGGAAAATCGTTGAGGAAGATGTTCTCGGCAATGGTCAGGTTGCTAAAGAGGTTGAGCTCCTGGTGGATGAAGGCGATGCCGGCCCGGCTGGCCTCGCCGGGGCTTGCCGGCGCATAGGGCGCGCCGTCCAGAAGCATCGTGCCGCCATCCGGCCGGACCACGCCGCCGATGATGTTCATCAGCGTGCTCTTACCGGCGCCGTTCTCGCCGACGAGGCCGAGAATCCGGCCGCGGCCGACGGCCAGCGATACGTCGCGCACGGCATGGATGCCGGCGAACGCCTTCGCGATTGCGGCAAGCGTGAGGATCGCCGGTCCGCTCATGCCGCCTGTCCTGCGAGCAGCTGGTTGCGCGCTACGTCGAGCGCCGCCGCGGCGAGGATGATCCCGCCTTTCACCACGTCGATGTAGAAGGCGGAGAGGCCCATGTAGTTGAGCGTGTTGCCGAGGAGAACGAAGAACACCACGCCGATCAGCGTCCACACGATCTTGCCCCTGCCGCCGCTGAGGCTGGTCCCGCCGATCACCGTCGCTCCGATGATGTCGAGGAGGGCCGCGCCGGCGCCGATCGTCGGACGGCCGCCGCCGAGCCGGGCCGAATAGAGGATCGAGGCGACGGCGGCGCAAAGGCCGGAGAGCACGAACACGACCATGATCACGCGCCGCACCGGTACGCCCGAGATCGCGGCGGTCTTCGCGTTCATTCCGATGGCGTAGATGTACCGGCCGAGTACGCTGAAGCGCAGCATGATCTCGACCGCGACGGCGAGCGCCAGCGCGATCACCATCGGGTAGGTGAGGAAGGAGAGGATGTCGCGCCGCTTGATCGTCGCCTCGACCTTCTCGCCGAAATAGAAGGAGACGAGGTCGCCCGATCCGAGCTGGGTGAATTCCGGCGGCAGGTTGACGATGTTCTGCGATTGCGTGAGCCAGATGCCTGCCGAGGAGAAGAGCATCAGCGAGACCAGCGTCACCATGAAGGCCGGCATGCGGAAACGGGCGATGAAGTAGCCGTTGATCAGGCCCACCAATCCGCCGACAACCAGCATCAATCCGACACCGATCAGGACCGATCCGGATCGTCCCGCGAGCCATCCGCCGCCCTCCGTGAGCACCGTGCCCCATAGCGGGCTCCCGCCGAGGAGGTTGGGGTCTGCCGCCGTCGCCATGACGAATCCGCCGGCAACGCTGGCAAAACCCATTATGGCGCCTTGGCTTAGGTCGATCCCGAGGATGATGATGACCAGCGTCTGACCGGTCGCGACCGCGAGAAGCGGCCATACGTTGGAAAGCTGGTTACTGATGTTCCGTGGAGTGGCCAGATCCGGAAAGATCGCGGCCATCGAAAGAAAATAGAAAATCGTCAGGTACAGGATAAAATATTCCGAGAGAAGAATTCTTCGAAAAAAGTTGACTATGCTTCCTCGGCTGTCGCGTGCGATCGCCGCGGCTTCGAAAAGACGCTCGTGCGCCGGCGATCTGCTGTCTCCGCCCACGTCCACGGTTCCGGCTAGACTGCGAAGCGAGTTGAACCGGGCGGTACGAACCGCCCGCCCGGTCCGTTTCCTTGCCGTCGTCTATTTCTTCGCGTCGAGAACCATGCAGCCCCAGGTCGTCGGCCCCTTCTCGGCGTAATTCGCCTGCGAGAGCGCAAATCCCGGGTCGAGCTTTACTCCGTTCGGACGCGCTTCACCTTTGGCGATGGCGTCCTGGATGCTGTCGAGCGCGAGCTTTGCTTCGAGATAGACGTCCTGGACGCCTGTCGAATCCACGTAGCCCTCGCGGATTAGCTTGCAGGCGCCGTCGTCGCCGTCGAGTCCGCCGAGGATGACGTGGTTGTCGTCGCCCGACTTCTTCCACTTGCCGCGCGGTTCCAGAACGCCCTGGATCGTCGGGAAGAGGAAGTCCGACGATGTGAAGATGAAGTCGATGTTCGGATCGGCGGTGACGGCCGCTTCGAGCCCCGCCAATGCCACCTGCGAGTTCCACTTGGTGTTGATCTCGACCGGCGTTTCGAACAGGTCGGCGTGGCTCTTCAGCGCGTTCATGAAGCCTTCGCGCCGCTTCACCGCGTTCGGGTCGGCCAGGTCGCCGACGAGGATCAGCGGATGCAGCTTCTTGCCGGTCTTTTTGAACTTGGCTTCGGCCTGAACGATCATCGCTTCGACCGCCTGGCGGGCGACCGATTCGTTGTCGGCGACGACGATGATGCCCTTGGACAGGTCCGAGGGCGGCCGGTTGAACGTCGCGATCGGCACGTCGGCCTCCTGCGCGAGCGCAACCAGCATCGTTTCGGAATCGCCGTCATCGGCGGTGAGGATGATGCCGTCCGCACCCTGCGCGATGCAGTCCTTCACCTGTTCGAGCTGCCGGTTGGCGTCCTTGCCGCCGTTCAGTTCGACCACCTCGACGCCGTTCTTCTTCAGCGTATCGACGATGGCCGCGTGGCCGGCGCCCCAGAACCCGGTCGAGAGATCCTGGAAGGCGTAGCAGACCTTCTTTCCGGCCGCCTCTGCCGGCATGGCGGCGAGTACGGCAAGTCCGGCCAGTGCGAGCCCGCCGCAGGACCAAGGCATCATTCTCTTCATTGCGTCCCTCCCGTTCGTTTCTGCGCTGATCCAGGGGCACAGGCCCGAGGAAAAGCTTTTCCTTCATCCTGGCAGTGATTTGCGACCGGGCGACCGACCGATTCCGCCAGCAATGAATTTTGGTTGCGTAAACATCGTACCATGCGATGATGTTTTCGCAAACAAAATCGCTGCGGGACGAACGCCCCGCGGTGCGGCCGCGATCGGGAGGCAGCAGTGGACGACGGCGACGTGGTGGCAGTGAAGGGCGCGCGCATACCGAAGATCGGCTGCGGGACGTGGGAACTGCGGGGCGAAACCTGCGCCGACATCGTCGCCGAGGCGCTTGCCGTCGGATTTCGTCACATCGACACTGCGCAGGGCTACTCCAACGAGGAGGCGGTGGGCGAGGGCATCCGCCGGTCAAAGGTGCCGCGCGGCGAGGTCTTCATCACCACCAAGGTGCGGCCACAGCTCCTCGGCGCGGGCGTTCTGCAGGAATCCGCCGAAGCGAGCCTCCGGCGCCTGAAGGTCGATGTCATCGACCTTCTCCTTGTTCACTGGCCGAACCCCGAGATCGATCTCACCGAGACAATGCACGCGCTCGCCGATGCAAGGCGGCGTGGTCTCACCCGCCACATCGGCGTCTCCAACTTCACCATCGCGCACTTGGAGAAGGCGATGGCGGCAATCTCCGAGCCGCTCGTCGCCGCGCAGATCGAGTATCACCCATACCTTGAACAGGCCCGTCTGATCGCCGCAATCCGCAAGCACGGTCTGGCGATCACGGCTTATTGCCCCATCGCCCTCGGCAAGGCGGCGCGCGACGAGCGCCTCGTCGAAATCGGCCGCCGGCATGGCAAGACCGCCGCCCAGGTGGCGCTCCGTTGGCTGGTCCAGCAGGACGGCGTCATCGCGATCCCGCGCACCTCGAATCGCAAGCGTCTGAAAGAGAATTTCGACGTCTTTGACTTCCGGTTGACGAAGCAGGAAATGGATCAGATAAGCCAGATGACCGTCCCCAACTCCCGGCTGATCAACGAACCGCAATGGGTTCCGCATTGGGACTGATGCCGCGTCCGCATGGCCGGACGCCCTGATCTCCGCATGGCCAAATCCGCAACGAGCCGGTCAGGCACCAAAGGCATTGAGTCGCGCGCCCCTTGGGAAGCGCGCCCGATGCCGACCATGGACGATGTCGCGCGGCGAAGCGGCTTTTCGCAGATGACGGTCTCCCGCGCCTTCCTGGAATCCGCTTCGATCCGGAAAGAGACGCGCGACCGGATTCTCTCGGTCGCGGCGGAGATGGGCTACTATCACAACAAGGCCGCATCGAGCCTCGCCTCGCAACGCTCGCGCGCCTTCGGCATCATCCTGCCGACCCTGCAGGACTCGATCTATCTCGGCTTTGTCGACGCGGCGCGTCTGGTCTTCGAGAGCCACCGCTACGACTACATCCTGCAGACGATCGACTACGCCCGCGCCCGCGAGCCCTATGCGCTCGGCTCGCTCCTGTCGCAGCGCGTCCAGGCGATCCTTCTGCCGTCCATCGGCCATACGCCGAAGACGAGGAAGCTCCTCGAATCCCTCCCGGTTCCGCTGATCGAAGTGGGCAATCTGCCCGCCTCGCCGATCCACTTCGCCGTCGGCCATTCCGACCACGAGGCAGGTTACCTCGCGACCCGCCGTCTGATCGAAATCGGCCGGCGGCGGATTGCGATCATCTGCGGCCACGTGCGGACGACCTCGAATGCCCGCGACCGTCTCAACGGCTACCGGCAGGCCATGCAGGAAGCGAGGCTCAGGCCGGACGATGCGCTCTGCGCCGAAGTCGAGCATTCGATCGATGACGGCCTCAACGGGCTCGAGCGCCTGCTCGCCTCGGGCAGGCAGTTCGACGGGCTCGTCGTCGGCGGCGAGATCTGGACGGCTGCGGTCATTCTGCGCCTCCTGAAACTCGGCCGCCGCATCCCCGACGATGTCGCCGTCGTCGGCGTCGGTGAGGTCGAACTCGGCCAGTACCTGCCCGTGCCGCTCACTTACGTTGCACTGCCGCGGCGGGAGGCCGGTAAGCGCTCCGCAGAGATGGCGGTGGCGCTGACCAGCGGCGAGGACATCGACGAGGCGGTTGTGCGCCTCGACGTGGAACTGGTGGTGAACGAAACGGCATAGCCCCGGCCTGTTCGCCGCGGCGCCGCGACGTTGCCTATCCCTGGAAGAGCGGCGCCACCGACCGGTAGAGTTCGCGATAGCGCTCGTATTGTGGTGCATAAAGCTCGTGCATCGCCATGTCGGGCGCGATCGGCTCGCCTTCCTCGGGCTTGCGGCCGACCTCCTCGATACCGGCATTCGTCGCTGCCATGATAGCCAGCCGCGCGGCGCCCAGCGCCGGTCCGAACTCGGCGCCGCGGTAGGGGATCAGGGTCAGTCCGGTCACGCTGGCGATGATCTGCCCCCAAAGGCGGTTGCGCGATCCGCCGCCGAGGAACCCCGGTCGCGGGCAATCGGCGCCGGCTGCGATCAGACAGTTCCGCGCATCCTTCAGCGAGAAGGCGACGCCCTCCAGCACGGCCTGCATCAGGTCGACCTTGTCGGTCCCGGCCGCGAGGCCGTAGAAGACGCCGCGCGCGTCGGGATTGTTGTGCGGCGTCCGCTCGCCGGTCAGGTAAGGCAGGAAGAGGACGTGCGAGGGGCCGCGGTAGCGCGCTTCGACCTTCCGCATCAGCCCAGCAATGTCGGTCTCCCCGATGATGTCGAGCGCCCAGCGGACGACGCTGGCGCCGTTCAGCATGCCGGCCATCTGGTACCAGCGCCGCGGCAGGCAATGCGCGAAGTTGTGCAGCATCGTCTCGGGCCTGGGTGCGTAACGGTCGTCGGCGACGACGAAGACCGCCGCGGTGCCGAGCGAGACGAAGCCCTCGCCGCGCGCGATGCAGCCGACGCCGAGCGAACCGGTCCCGGCATCGCCGCCGCCGGCTGCCACCGGCAGGCCGGCGGTGAGTCCGAGTTCGGCGGCCAGCTCGGCCCGCAGCCGCCCGGCAACCTCCGGTCCTTCGTGGAGCGGCGGCATGTGGCCGTCGCGAAGCCCGACCGCGGCGACCGCGTCCGGCCACCATTTGCGGTTTGCCTCGTCGAAGAGCTGGGTGCCGGCGGCGTCCGACATGTCGGAACCGATTTCGCCGGTCAGCCACAGGCGGACATAGTCCTTGGCCAGCATCACATGGGCGATCCGGGCAAAATCCGCGGCGCGGTGCTTGCCGAGCCAAAGCAGCTTCGCCGCGCTGAATCCGGCCATCGCCTGGACGCCGGTGACCGCGGCGAGCCCGGGTGCGCGCCGGGTCAGTTCGGCGCACTCGTCGGTCCCGCGGCTGTCGTTCCACAGAAGCGCGGGCATGACCGGGCGGAGGTCGGCGCCGAGAAGCACCGCCGAATGCATCTGACCGGAAAGCCCGATTGCCTCGATGGCGGCGTAAGCGTTCGCCGCAGCCGTGCGCAGTTCGACGAGCGCGCCGCGGACGGCGGCCAGCCAGTCGTCCGGATTCTGCTCGCTCCAGCCGGGCTGCGGCCGCGCCGTCGGATGCTCGCGGGTCGCGGCGGCGACAAGTTGCTGGTCGCCGTCGACGATGATCGCCTTGACCGCCGTGGTCCCGATATCGATGCCGAGGAACATTCGCGCTAGTCCGAGAAAGTCCGGGCCGCCGGCCGCCGGCCGGACTCGCCGGCAAGCAGCCCGCGGGCGGCCGCCTCGTCGGTGACGAGCGTGTTGCAGCCGATCCGCCTGATCGCGGCGCGGATTGCCGCGACGCGGTGGGCGCCGCCGGTGGCGATGACGACGTGCCGGGCGTTTCGCAGGTCGTCGAGCTCGACGCTCATCGCGCGCCGGTTGAGGGCGTGCGGGACGCTTTTGCCCTCGTCGTCGAGGAAGTTGCAGAGCACGTCACAGACGGCGCCAAGCTCCACCAGCTCCTCCAGTTCTCCGGGGGCGAGCAGGCCGGCGGCGAGCGACGTCGAGCGCAGGTTGATGTCGCCGGCCGAGACCACGGCGAGGTCAAGCTTCTGCGCCAGGGCGTAGAGTTTGTCGAGGCCGCATTTCTCGATCAGCCGCCGTTTGGTCGCGACCGAATCGACGAAGGCCGGGGCGATGAACAAATAGCAGTCGGCACCGAACTGGCTGGCCATCCGCCAGCTATATTCGAGCGGATTGCTGCCGCGGGCCTCGACGACACCGCCGAGGAGCGAGACGACCTTGACCCCGTCGCGGCGGACCGGCCGGAGACTTGCCAGCGACGCCGTCAGCGTGCGGCCCCAGCCGACGCCGATGGTCATGTTGTCGGTCACTGCTTCGGAAAGCAGCTTGCCCAGGGCGAGACCTACTGCCTTCGAGGCGGCTTCGCCGCCCGGCGAAGGAACGACGACCGCCTCGTCGAGCGAAAAGGCGGTTTCGAGCCGGACTGCCAGTTCGGCGCACTCGGCCTCGTTCTCGTTGATCCAGATCTGGACGTCGCCGCGTTCGAGCGCCTCGCCGAGGACGCGGATCGCGGTGCCGCGGCTGATCCCGAGGCGCTCCGAGACCTGCTTCTGGGTCAGGCCCTGGTTGTAGTAGAGCCAGGCCGCGCGGATGCGGAGCGAACTGTCCTCCGAGGCAGCCGATTGTCCGCCGCTCCGCCTCAATCGCGCCATCTGGCCTTCCCCCCGGCCAAATCGGTCAGAGTCCCCGGCGGGCCAGGTCGCGATCGTCCCAGGCACGAATGCCGCGGCGATTGAACGACCGGTCCTCGAGAAGCTCTCCGCAGACAATATCGACGATATCGGCGACCTGCGGGAAATAGGTCGATTCCATGTCGGCCCCGGGGACGATCCAGTTGGGCGAGCCGAGGACGCGCGGAGCGACCTTGAGGTCGGCGAAGGCAAAGCGCGCGATATTGGCGGCGAGCGTCATCAGGAAGCTGCCGCGCTCGCTCGCCTCCGAGACGAGGAGGATACGGCCCGTCTTTTTCACCGATTCCAGCACGATGTCGTAGTTGAAGGGAACCAGCGAACGCGCGTCGATCACCTCGACGGAGATCCGGCGGTCGCGCTCGATCTGCTCGGCCGCTGCGATGGCGGAATAGAGGGAAGGACCGACGGTGAGGATCGTCACATCGCCGCCCGCCCGCTTGATGTCAGGCTCGCCAATCGGGATGCGATACGGCTCCACCGGCACGCCGCCCGGCCGGAACATCTCGGTCGTGTCGTAAAGCCGCTGGCTCTCGAAGAAGACCACCGGGTCGTCACTGGTCAGCGCGGCGGCGAGGAGGCCCTTCGCGTCATAGGGCGTCGCCGGATAGACCAGCTTCAATCCGGGAATGTGGGCGATAAGGCCGGTCCAGTCCTGCGAGTGCTGGGCGCCGTACTTGCTGCCGACCGAACAGCGCAGCACCACCGGCAGCTTCAGCGCTCCCGCCGACATCGCCTGCCATTTGGCGAGCTGGTTGAAGATCTCGTCGCCGGCGCGGCCGATGAAGTCGGCATACATCAGCTCGACGACAGCGCGGCCGCCCTCGATCGCATAGCCGACCGCGGAGGCGACGATTGCCGCCTCCGAGATCGGCGCGTTGAAGAGGCGGTGATAGGGGAGGACCTCGGCAAGGCCGCGATAGACGCCAAAGGCGCCGCCCCATTCCCGGCACTCCTCACCGTAGGCGATGAGCTTGTCGTCGCGGGCGAACCGGTCGAGGAGCGCCTCGAACAGGCCGTCCCGGACCGTGATCGCCCGCATCGGCGAGAGCTTCTCGCCGGCATCCGTCCGGCCGGTGCGGCTCTTCTTGGCCAGCTGTCGCACCTGCGCTGAGGTCTCCGGCGCGGCACTGAGGCGTGTCGCCTTGCCGTCCTCGTCACGCTCGCGGTTCGAGAACATGAGGCGGCCGATGAGGGTCGGGTCGGAGGCGACGTCAATGACCGGCGACACCGCCGGGTCGACCGCCGCCGCGGTCACCGTCCGGATCAGCCCGGCGACCTCGGCGCGCATCGCATCTTCGCCCGCCTGGTCAAGGAGGCCGCCATTCCGTAGCTCCGCGGCGAAAAGAACGATCGGATCATGCGCCGCCCAGGCCTGCATTTCCTCGCGGCTCCGGTAAACGTTGGCGTCGGTGGTCGAGTGGCCGGCCGAGCGGTAGACCTCGACGTCGAGGAGCGCCGGGCCCTGACCGCCGGTGAGCAAGGCGCGCTTCCGCCCGACGGCTTCGGCGACGGCAAGCGGGTTGGCGCCGTCCACCGTCTCGGCATGCATGTTCGCCGGGTTGACCGCGGCGCCGATGCGGGCGAGCCGGTCCCAGCCCATCGTCTCGCCGATGGTCTGGCCGCCCATGGCGTAGAAATTGTTGACGAAGAAGAAAAGGACCGGCAGCCCGCCCTTGAACGGCTCCGGCCAAAGCCGGTTGTACTGCGCCATCGCGGCGAAGTTCATCGCCTCGAAGACCGGGCCGGAGCCGGTCGATCCGTCGCCGGTGAAAGCCACGGTGACCGAACCGGGCGCGTGCAGCTTCTTGTAGAGCGCGGCACCGGCGGCGATTCCGGCGGACGCGCCGACGATGGCGTTGTTGGGATAGGCGCCGAAGGGCGGGAAAAAGGCATGCATGCTGCCGCCCATGCCGCCGTTGAAGCCGGTCGCGCGCATGAAAATCTCGGCCAGCAGCCCGAGGAGCAGGAACGATTCGGCGCGGGCGCGCTCGTCCTTCGGCTTCATCCGGTCGACGGCGGAGAGCAGCCTGCCGCCGTCGTGGGTCTCCATGATCGCGGTCAGCGCCGCCGGGTCGAGGCGGCCGATCGCCGAGAGGCCCTTCGCGATGAACTCGCCGTGGCTGCGGTGACTGCCGAAAATATGGTCTTCCGGTTCGAGCGCGAGCGCGGCTCCGACCGCCGCGCCTTCCTGCCCGAGCGAAAGATGCGCCGGCCCCTTGTAGACACAGGCGATGCCGGAATAGGCCCCGCGCGCCTTGAACTCGCCCAGCATCGTCTCGAACTCGCGGACGATGAGCATGTGGCGGAACACATTCAGGAGCCCGGCGTCGCCGCGCTGCCGGCGCTCTTCCGCAAACGGCGTGTCATAGTGTTTGACCGGAATGCCCGCGAAGGCGATCTCGCCTCGTTTCCGCATCGCGCCCGGATCGATCACGAGTTCCTTCGGCATGTCCTTCTCGCGCCTGCCCGGACCCGCCCTGTCGGAGAACGGGCTTGCGGACTTTTGTTCATTAGCATAGACAAAAGTAAGCGGATAGAGGGTCGCGTGGATCGGCACCACAGATAGGCCGCGAGGATTGATCGGATGGTGAAACTGGTTGTCCCCTCGCTCGGCACCGAGATCACCGAGGGCGTGATCGTCGAATGGCTGAAGAATGTCGGCGACGTGGTTTCGGCCGGTGAGCCGGTCGTGGTCGTCGGCACCCCGAAGCTCAACCTCGAGGTCGAGGCGCCGGTGGCCGGGACCCTGTCGGCGCGGCACGTCGCGGTCGACGACATTGTCGAGGTGGGGGCGCTGCTCGCCGAGATCGCCGAAAGCTGAGATGGCGGGCACGGTCTCCGCGGCGGCGGCAAGCGTGCTCGGCCGCCGCATCCACTACGTCTCCGGCGGCTCCGGCGAGGCCCTCTACGTCTTCGTCCACGGCTTCGGCGCCGACCACACTACCTGGAGGATGACGCTGCCGCATTTTGTCGAGCGCGGCCGCATCCTTGCCCTCGACCTCCCCGGCCACGGACTCTCCGGCGTCGACGTCGGACCGGGAACCGTCGCCTTCTTCGCCGACCAGGTCGAGGCCTGGCTCGATGCCGCGGGGACGGACCGCTTCCATCTCGTCGGCCATTCGCTGGGCGGCGCGATCGCGACCCGGCTTGCCGGCCGGCGGCCCCAGCGGGTGATCAGCCTCACCCTGATCGCTCCGATCGGATTCGGCCCGCCGATTAACCGCACCTTCATCGCGCGCTTCCCGCATCTCCGCGACCCCGCCGAAGCGCGGAGCGTTCTCTCCCTCCTCGTCGCCAATCCGCGGCTCATCAGCGACCAGATGGTCACCGACACGCTCGCCTTCGTCGGCCGCGCCGGTGTGAGCGCAGCGCTTGAAACGGTCGCCGCAAACCTCGCCTCGGGCGATTCGTTCTTTCCGCTCCGCGCCGAAATCACCGCTCTCGCCGCACCGCCGCGGATCATCTGGGGCGCCGAGGACCGCATCCTGCCGCCGCCCGGCGACGGTGGCGGCGCGCCGGTCGAGGTGATTCCGAGGGCCGGCCACCTCGTTCAGATGGAAGCCTCGGCCAAGGTCAATCGTCTCGTCGCGCCGCCCGTCGTTCCGGGGGGATGATCGGGCTTTTTCATTGGCGATTGCGCCGTGATAAGTCCGGGGAGCCCTGCCGGAGGTAGCCGATGCGGCCCGAGATGCTTCAGCGCCTGCGCGACGATCCGATCGACTGGCGCTACAAGGGGTTCCCGCCGGCCGAAGGCGTCACTCCGGCCAGCGTCGCCGGGAAACGCTGGAATCTGCTCGCGGGCGACCTGTTTCTTCCCGCCCTCGTCCTCAAGGAAAGCGCGCTCGCGCACAATCTCGCCCTGATGCGGCGCTGGTGCGAGGCGCATGGCGTCCGGCTGGCGCCGCACGGCAAGACGACGATGAGCCCTGAACTGTTTGCGCGCCAGCTCGGGGCGGGCGCTTGGGCGATGACGGCGGCGACGCCGAGCCAGATGCGCGTCTATCGCGCCTTCGGCATCGAGCGGATCATCCTCGCCAACCAGCTGGTCGAACCGAATTCGATCCGCTGGCTCGCCGGCGAACTCGACCGCGACGCGAAGTTCGAGGCGTATTGTCTGGTCGACTCGTCAGCTTCGGTCGCGCGGATGGAGAAGGCGCTCGCCGGCCGCCCGCGCGGCCGGCCCATTCCCGTCCTCGTCGAACTCGGCGTCCGCGGCGGCCGCACCGGCGCGCGAACGGTCGAGGGCGCGCTCGATGTCGCGAAGGCCGTGCTCGCGTCATCCGCCCTGCGGTTCGCCGGCGTCGAGTGCTTCGAAGGGATTCTCCACGACGGCCCGCCGATCGAGCGCTTCCTCGAAGAGCTTCGCCGCCTCGTCGAAACGCTGGCCGGGCGCGGTGAAATCGGCGGCGACGGCGAATTCCTGGTCACCGCCGGCGGCAGCGAAGCCTTCGACCTGGTGGTGAAACATCTCGGCGGAAACTACGGCGGACTCCCCATCCGCCTGGTCCTCCGCAGCGGCTGCTACCTCACCCACGATGACGGCATCTACGACGCGTCCTCGCCGATGGGCTCGCATCGGGGCGGCGCCGACCGCCTTCGTCCGGCGCTGGAGGCTTGGGGCGTGGTCCTGTCGCGTCCGGAGCCGGAACTGGCGCTTCTCTGCCTCGGCCGCCGCGACGTGCCCTTCGACGCGGGCTATCCGGTGCCGACCGAGGTGTGGAACGGCAGGGAGCGGCGGAGTGCCCGCGGCGCGATGACAGTCACCGGCCTCAACGACCAGCACGCCTTCATCCGCCTGTCCGCCGAAGATCCGCTGGCGGTCGGCGATCTCGTCGGCTGCGGCATCTCGCATCCCTGCACCGCCTTCGACAAATGGCGCCTCATCCCGGTCATCGACGACGACTACAACGTCGTCGACGCCGTCCACACCTTCTTTTGACGTTTCAGCGCTGCCAGCGCTGGCGGCGTTTCCTGAAGAAGGCCTCGATTTCGGCCCGGCTCAGGCAGTTCAGCACGTGCTCCTTCGGGATGCCGCCTTTCCGCGCGATCAGCAGGCCCCAGTGGGTCAGGTCGATCTCGGCAATCGAATGCGCGTCCGGGTTGATGCTGAACATGCAGCCGAGTTCAAGGCCCCGCCGGTGCCAGCGCCAGTCGAGGTCGAGCCGCCACGGATTGCCGTTGATCTCGACCGCAACGCCGTGCTCGGCGCAGGCGGCGAGCACCGCCTCGACATCGATGTCGTAGCCGGCGCGGCGGAGCAGCTGGCGCCCGGTCATGTGTCCGAGAATCGTCGTCGCCGGATGGCGGACCGCGGCCAGAATCCGTTCGGTCTGCTTCTTCTCGTCCAGCTTGAACCGGCTGTGGACGCTCGCCACGACGAAGTCGAAGCCGGCGAGGACATCGTCCGGATAGTCGAGCGCGCCGTCGACGAGGATGTCCGACTCGATCCCGTGGAAGACGTGAAATCGCCGGCCGTATTTCCGGTTGAGCCGGGCGACCTCCGCCTGCTGTTCGGCGATCTCTTCGAGGCTGAGCCCGCCGGCGTAGAAGGCGGAGCGCGAATGGTCGGCAATGCCGAAATACTGGTAGCCGCGCGCGAGCGTAGCGTCGGCCATTTCCTCCAGCGTGTTGACCCCGTCCGAGGCGACGGTGTGGGCATGGAGGATGCCGCGGAGGTCGTTCTCCTCCACCAGGACCGGTAACCTGTGCCGGCCCGCCAGCTCGATCTCGCCGCGTCCCTCGCGCAGTTCCGGCGGGATGAAGTCGAGGCCGAGCGCCCGGTAGATGTCCGCTTCGCTTGCCGCCGCCACCACCTTGGTTCCGCGCACGAGGCCTTCCGGCCGCAGCTCCATGTTCTTCGCCCCGGCGAGCCGGCGGAGTTCGGCGAGGTGCTCCGCGGAGCCGGTCGCCATGAGCAGCGCGGCTCCCGCATGCGCCGGATCGGTCAGCGTGACGGTGAGGCCGCCGGCCGCGAGCGTCTCTGGCGGCCCGGCATGTTCCGGCAACTCGACGACGAAGGAAATGTCCCGGACCAGCTCGCTTGAACGCCGGAAATCGCCCGCCGGCGTGACCCGGCTCGGGCGGTAGTCAGACCGTTCGAGGTCGCGTTGCGCGGCGGCAATGAGGTCGGCGGCGCGGTTCATGTGCCGGGCATTGCCGGCTTCCTCGCGCACCGCGATGCCCTCGATGATCTTCGCCTGCAGCGCGGCGCCGATCCCCTTCACGCGCTTCAGCCTGTCGGCGCGCGCCGCCGCTTCCAGCTCCGCCAGGGAGCGGATGCCAAGGTCGCGATAAAGCATCGTCACTTTGTCCGGCCGCAACCCCGGAACCGTCAGCATTTCGAGGACGCTCGCCGGCACGTCCCGGCGAAGCTTTTCGAGCGTCGGGTGGGTGCCGGTCTCATGCAGCTGCGTGACGATGTCGGCGATCGTGTCGCCGATCCCCTCGATCGAGCGCAGCCTGCCGGCGGCGATCACCTCGTCGAGCGAGGTTCCGATCGTGCCGATCGCGTCGGCGGCGCGGGCATAGGCGCGGGCGCGATAGGGATTGCCGCCGGCCAGTGCCGACCGGCGGCTCAATTCGGTGAGGAGTCCGGCGACTTCGGTGGCGTTGAGCCGGGGCATTGCCTCCGTCTACTACACCCGCTCCCGTGCGGGTAAGCGGTCGCTCAGGCGGCCTCCGCCTCCTGGTTGACCACGTCCTCCGCGATCTCGGTCAGCTTCTCGTCCGTCGCCTCTTCCTCGTCCAGCGTCTCCTGAAGGAGTTCCGCGGCGTCGTCGAGGCCCATTTCCTCGGCCCAGGTGCGCAAGGTCCCGTAGCGCGAAATCTCGTAGTGCTCGACCGCCTGCGCCGCCGCGATCAGGCCGGCGTCGAGCGCCGGCGAGCCCTCATATTCCTCCATGATCTCGGCGCCCTCGTCGGTGATGCCGAGGATCGCGGCGCAGGTCTTGCCCTGCGGCTTCTTGTCGATCATGCCGAACACCTTTTCGAGGCGCTCGACGTGTCCCTCGGTCTGTTCGCGGTGCTCGGCGAAGGCCGCCTTGAGATCCGCGTTCTGGGCCGCCTTCGCCATCTTGGGCAGCGTCGCCAGGATCTTCTTCTCGGCGAAGTAGATGTCCTTCAGCGTGTCGTGAAACAGCTCGTCAAGCGTCTTCGGGGTCTTGGCCACGGAATGTCTCCCGTCTTTTGGGTGAAACCTCGCCGTCAACGCCATGCGGTTGAGGTTGTTCCTCGCGATGGGCCCCGCGCCGCATTCCCGCGTGGCTTCCGCGTCAGCCCGCCCATTGCGCGCCTCGGGCAGGAATGGTCTGCTCGGGAAAACAGGCAAGGCGGGGCAGGGCGTTATGGCGAAAAACGGCAGGCAGCTTCGTTCGCAGGCCTGGTTCGGCGGCAACGACCGCGATTCCATGATGCACCGGAGCTGGATGAAAAACGAAGGAATGCCGGCGGATTCCTTCGACGGCCGCCCGGTCATCGGCATCTGCAACACCTGGTCGGAGTTGACCCCCTGCAACGCCCATTTCCGGCAGATCGCCGAGCGCGTGAAGCGCGGCGTGCTGGAGGCCGGCGGCTTCCCGCTGGAATTCCCGGTGATGTCGCTGGGCGAGTCCAACCTCCGCCCGACCGCCATGCTCTTCCGCAACCTCGTCAGCATGGATGTTGAGGAATCGATCCGCGGCAATCCCATCGACGGTGTCATCCTGCTCGTCGGCTGCGACAAGACCACGCCGGCCCTGCTGATGGGCGCGGCAAGCTGCGATATTCCGGCGATCGCGGTTTCCGGCGGCCCGATGCTGAACGGCCAGTTCCGCGGGCAGGAAATCGGTTCGGGCACCGACATCTGGCGCTTCAGCGAGGACGTGAAGGCCGGGAGGATGTCGCTGTCCGACTTCCTCGATTCGGAAGCGGCGATGGCGCGTTCCCCCGGCCATTGCATGACCATGGGCACCGCTTCGACCATGGCCTCGATGGTGGAAAGCCTCGGCATGGGCATGCCCGGCAATGCCGCGATCCCGGCGGTCGATTCCCGCCGCATGGTGCTCGCCCAGCTTGCCGGCCGGCGGATCGTCGACATGGTCCATGAGGACCTCGTCATGTCGAAGATCCTGACCCGGGAGAACTTCGAGAACGCGATCCGGGTCAATGCCGCCGTCGGCGGCTCGACCAACGCCGTCATCCACCTGCTGGCGCTCGCCGGCCGCATCGGCGTGCCGGTCGACCTCGACGACTGGGACCGGATCGGCCGCAGCGTGCCGACCATCGTCGACCTGATGCCGTCCGGACGCTTCCTGATGGAGCAGTTCTACTATGCCGGCGGTCTGCCGGTGGTGCTGAAGGCGCTCGGCGAGGCGGGGCTTCTCCACAAGGACGCGCCGACGGTCAGCGGCAAGACCATCTGGGAGACCTGCTTTGAGGCCACCAACTACAATCCCGAGGTCATCCGGCCCATCGACAACCCGCTCACCCGCGAAGGCGGCATCCTGGTGCTGAAGGGCAACCTCGCTCCCGGCGGCGCGGTGATGAAACCGTCCGCGGCGACGCCGGCGCTGATGCAGCACCGCGGCCGTGCGGTCGTCTTCGAGACCATCGAGCACTACCACGAGCGGGTCGCCGACCCGGCCCTCGATATCGACGAGACCTGCGTCATGGTCCTGAAGAACTGCGGGCCGCGCGGCTATCCCGGCATGGCCGAAGTCGGCAACATGGGCCTGCCGCCGAAGATCCTGAAGAAGGGCATCACCGACATGGTGCGCATCTCGGATGCGCGGATGAGCGGCACCGCCTACGGCACGGTTGTGCTTCACGCCGTGCCGGAAGCGGCGCTCGGCGGCCCGCTCGCGGTGGTCGAGGATGGCGACATGATCGCGCTCGATGCCGCCAACCGGAGGCTGACGCTGGAAGTGAGCGACGAGGAACTCGCGCGCCGGCAGCGCGCTTGGTCGCCGCCGGCGCCCAAGATGAACGGCGGCTACCAGACGCTCTATGTCGAGCATGTGCTGCAGGCCGACCGCGGCTGCGACTTCGATTTCCTCGTCGGCAAGCGCGGCGCCGAAATCCCGCGCCATTCGCACTGAGCGACCATGCAGCCGGCCGACGCCAGCTATCCGAGCCTCAGGGACCGCGTCGTGTTCGTTACCGGCGGCGGGTCGGGCATCGGCGAGAGCATCGTCGAACATTTCTGCGCCCAGGGGGCTCGCGTCACCTTCGTCGACATCGCGAAGGCGCCGTCCGAGGCGCTGGTCGAGCGGATCGGCAAGCGTGGCCACCGGACGCCCCGCTTCATCGCGGCCGATCTCCGCGAGATCGCGGCGCTCCGGTCGGCGATCGAAGCGGTCCGCGATTCCGACGGTCCGATCCGCGTGCTCGTGAACAATGCCGGCAACGACGACCGCCACGTCACCGCGAACGTGACGCCGGAATACTGGGACGATCGCATGGCGGTGAACCTCCGCCACCAGTTCTTCGCCGCGCAGGCAGTGCGCCCGCAGATGCGCGATGCCGGCGGCGGCTCGATCATCAATTTCGGCTCGATCACCTGGCTCGTCGCGGATACTGACTGCATCGCCTACGTCACCGCCAAGTCCGCGATCAACGGCATGACCCGCTCGCTCGCCCACGAATTCGGCAAGGAGCGCATCCGGGTCAATTGCGTCATGCCCGGCTGGGTGTTGACCGAGCGCCAGATGAGTCTCTGGCTCAACGACGAGGGCGTCGCCCAGCTCGAGCGGAGCCAGAGCCTGCCCGACCGCCTCTATCCGCCAGATATCGCGCGGATGGTATTGTTCCTGGCATCGGACGACAGCCGCATGTGCTCGTCGCAGAACTTCATCGTCGACGGAGGCTGGGTCTAGCCGCTCGCCGCGTGATCAGAGGGAGAACATAAGAAATGCGTCTTTTCACCAGAAGCTTGCTTTCGGCCGCGGCGGCGCTCGCCGCGACGGCGCTCGTCGCCGCTCCGGGCTTTGCCAAGGAGCTCCGCATCCTCGCCTGGGAAGGCTATGCCGACCCGGACTGGGTGAAAGCCTTCGAGGGCGAGTGCAAGTGCGATGTGAGCGTCGTCTTCATCGGCACCGACGATGAGATCTGGGCGAAGATCAAGGGCAGCGAGGGCAAGGATTTCGACCTCTTCGCGGTCAACACCGCCCAGCTCCAGCGCTATATCGATGCCGGCCTCACCACGCCCTACGACCTCGACAAGGTGCCCAACCAGAAACAGACGCTGGAGCGCTTCCGCGATCTCTCCAAGGTCACCGGCGTCATGCGCGACGGCAAGGTGATGGCCATCCCCTACGCCTTCGATTCGATCGGGCTCATCTACGACACCGACAAGGTCAAGGAAGCGCCGACCTCGTGGAAGGTGCTGTGGGACCCGAAATACGCCGGCAAGGTGCTCGGCTACGATAACGGCGAGCACAATTTCACGATCACCGCCCTCACCATGGGCGTGGCTGATCCGTTCCGCTTGACCGACGAGCAGCTGAAGCAGGCCGAGCAGAAGCTGATCGAGATGAAGAAGAACGTGCTCAGCTTCTACACGACTGCCGACGAGGCGCTGCAGCTTTACCAGCACAACGACATCGCCATCATCTTCGCCAATTACGGCCAGCAGCAGGTGAAGACGATGCAGAAGGCCGGCGCCCACATCGCCTATGTCAATCCGTCGGAAGGTGCGCCTGCCTGGCTTGACACCTGGGCGATGACGAGCGGCGTCAAGGACAAGGAACTGGCCGAATCGTGGGTCAACTTCGTCCTCCAGAAGCAGATCGGCCAGCAGCTCTCCGAGCGCACCGGCTTCGGCAATACGGTGGTCCCGTTCGACAGCGCCAAGCCCGGCGACAAGCTCGTCTGGCTGAAGGATGTCGAGGATCCGACCAAGCGCGCCGATCTCTGGAACGAGGTGAAGGCCGCGCCGTAGCGCTCGACGGGGACGTCGACCC
>DASRGK010000106.1:0-16447 GCA_035651055.1 Bauldia sp. | reverse complement strand
CACAATCATTCTCGTAGTATTGGAGCGCACCGCCACGATGGCTTGACGGCCGTCGCAAGAGGTGGTGCGCGGATAGGGCCCTCTGAGGCCCTTTTTTATTTCCGAATTCAAGGCTTCGAGTGGCGAGGTGAAGGTGATGGAAAAGCAGATGACCGGGGCGCAGATGGTCGTCCAGGCCCTGATCGACCAAGGGGTCGAGCACATTTTCGGCTATCCGGGCGGTGCGGTGCTCCCGATCTATGACGAGATCATCCAGCAGGACCGGGTCGAGCACATCCTTGTCCGTCACGAGCAGGGCGCCGGCCACGCGGCCGAGGGCTATGCCCGCTCGACCGGCAAGCCGGGCGTCGTCCTCGTCACCTCGGGGCCGGGCGCCACCAACATGGTGACGCCGCTCACCGATGCGCTGATGGACTCGATCCCGCTGGTCTGCTTCACCGGCCAGGTGCCGACGCACCTCATCGGCAACGACGCCTTCCAGGAGGCCGACACCGTCGGCATCACGCGGCCGGCGACCAAACACAACTGGCTTGTCCGCGACGTCAACGACCTCGCCCGCACCATTCATGAGGCGTTCTACGTCGCCATGCACGGCCGCCCCGGGCCGGTGCTGGTCGACATTCCGAAGGACGTCCAGTTCGCGACCGGCACCTATATCGGTCCCGGCGAGGTCCGGCATCGCAGCTACCATCCGCGCACCAAGGGCGATCCCGTCGCCATCCGCACCGCGGTCGAGATGATCGCCAGGGCCAAGCGGCCGGTCTTCTATACCGGCGGCGGCGTCGTCAATTCCGGGCCGCACGCGGCGCAGCTCCTCCGCGAGCTCGCCCGGCTCACCGGCTACCCCGTCACCTCGACGCTGATGGGGCTCGGCGCTTTCCCGGCCTCCGATCCGCACTGGCTCGGCATGCTCGGCATGCACGGCACGTTCGAGGCCAACAACGTCATGCACGACTGCGACCTGATGGTCGCGATCGGCGCGCGCTTCGACGACCGCATTACCGGGCGGGTCAACGCCTTCTCGCCGGGCTCGAAGAAGATCCAGATCGACATCGACCCGTCCTCGATCAACAAGAACGTGCGCGTCGATCTCGGCATCGTCGGCGACGTCGGCGAGGTGCTGGAAGACCTGCTGATCGTGTGGAAGGCCGAGAAGCCGAAGATCGACAAGGCGGCGCTGAAGGCCTGGTGGGAGCAGATCGACCGCTGGCGGGCGCGCCGGTCGCTTGCCTACCGGCCGAACCGCGACGTCATCATGCCGCAATTCGCGATCGAGCGGCTGTTCGCCGCAACCAGGGACAGGGACACCTACATCACCACCGAAGTCGGCCAGCACCAGATGTGGGCGGCCCAGTTCTATCGCTTCGAGGAGCCGAACCGCTGGATGACCTCGGGCGGCCTCGGCACCATGGGCTACGGCCTGCCGGCCGCCGTCGGCGTCCAGGTGGCGCACCGCGACAGTCTCGTCATCGACATTGCCGGCGACGCCTCGGTGCTCATGACCATGCAGGAAATGTCGACCGCGGTTCAGCACGACCTGCCGATCAAGATCTTCATCCTCAACAACCAGTACATGGGGATGGTCCGGCAGTGGCAGGAACTCCTCCACGGCAACCGGCTGTCGCACTCCTACATGGACTCGCTGCCCGACTTCGTGAAGCTCGCCGACGCCTATGGCTGCGTCGGCATCCGGGCGGAGAAGCCGGGCGAACTCGACGACGCGATCGCCGAGATGATCGAGGTCAAGCGCCCCGTCCTCTTCGACTGCCGGGTCGCGGCGCTCGCCAACTGCTTCCCGATGATCCCGTCGGGCAAGGCGCATAACGAAATGCTGCTCGGCGAGGAAGTGACGCCGGAGGAGATCGGCGCCGCGATCGGCGCCGCCGGCAAGGTGCTCGTCTGATGGCCGCGCGGGCGGCGAAGGCGAAGGGGCCGGTGTTGCCGCCGGCCTCCGCCTATTTCATCGAGGAGCGCCACGACCGCACCGAGCGGCACACGCTCTCGGTGATGGTCGACAACGAGCCGGGCGTGCTTGCCCGGGTCATCGGTCTCTTCTCCGGGCGCGGCTACAATATCGACAGCCTGACGGTGTCCGAGACCGAGCACGCGCGGCACCTGTCGCGCATCACCATCGTCACCACCGGCACGCCGGCGGTGATCGAGCAGATCAAGGCGCAGCTCGGCCGCATGGTGCCGGTCCACAGCGTTCACGACCTCACCGCCGAGGGAACGCCGATCGAGCGCGAGCTGGCCCTGGTCAAGATCGGCAACCGCGGCTCGGAACGGGTCGAGGCGCTGCGGCTCGCCGACGCTTTCCACGCCGAGGTCGTCGACGCCACCGTCGATCACTTCGTCTTCGGGCTCTCCGGCACGACCGACAAGATCGAGCAGTTCATCGCCATCATGGCGCCGCTCGGCCTCATCGAAGTCTGCCGCACCGGCATAGCCGCGCTGTCGCGGCAGGGCGCGCCAGCCTGAGCCTCGGCTTCGATGTCGCTCGAGATTTTCGGCGCGTTTGTCGTCTTTGCGCTGGTGGCGCTGTTCACGCCCGGTCCCAACAACCTGATGCTGATGGCCTCCAGCCTCAACTTCGGGTTTCGCCGTGCCCTACCGCATTTCTGGGGCGTCGCGCTCGGCTTCGCCTTCATGGTGCTGGTGGTCGGTCTCGGCCTCGGCGCGGTGTTCGCGGCGTTTCCCGTGCTCCAGGCGATCATCAGCATCGCCGGGGCGATCTACATCCTCTACCTCGCCTGGATCATCGGCACGGCGACGGCGAAGGAAAAGGACGCCGGCAAGCAGCCGGTCACGTTCCTGCAGGCGGTCGCCTTTCAGTGGGTCAACCCGAAGGCCTGGGTGATGGTGATCGGTGCCGCCGCGACCTACGCGGCGGTCGCGCCGTTCCCGTGGAACATCATCCTCATGGCGGCCGTCTTCGGGGTGGGAGGGATGGCCTCGGGCCTGACCTGGCTCAGCTTCGGCAGCGGGCTGCGCCGTTTCGTCCGGGACGAGCGGGCGGTCCGCATCTTCAACGTCGGCATGGCGATCGTCCTCGCGCTGTCGGTGGTGCCGGTATTCCTCGAGACGCTTTAGCTCTCACGCCCGCGCAACATTGTGGTTCTGTGCGCGGTGCCCTCCACGCTGTCGCGGCGGTAGAAGGTCGCCAGCATCCTCTACCCCAGATTGGGCAGCGGGCTCTGTTCTTTTCCGACAAGCCATTGAAAACAAAGCGATTTACCTCCCATGCAGATTGTTGACTGGCGCCCTTCCTTGCCCGGGTTCTAAGGTGCGCCGCGCAGGGAGAAATCGGGCGTGGCGCAGAGACGGCATCTCGGGTTGGGCGTTCTGGAAACGCGGTGGTTCGACGAGCGGCACCATACGGTGCGGCCGCTCTTCGAGTTCCTCTCCTATGCCCTGAAGGACCGTCCCGACGCCTTCACCTACGAGCGCTTCGTGGGCGCCGATTCGTTCCGCGAGGCCGTCCGCTTCATGACGCGGGTCGGCGAGGTCGATTACCTCTACGTCGCGGCGCACGGCGATTTCGGCAAGATCCTCGTCCAGGGCGGCTCGGGCCTGTCGCGCACCTTCATCCGGAACACGTTCTGCGAGGTGAACCGGCGGAAGCGCCAGCTGAAGGGGGTCCTGTTCGGCTCGTGCAAGTTCGGCGATGCGCAGAACCTCATCGAGGTGCTCCGCCCGGCGAAAATCCGGGGCGAGACGGTGAACAACCGGCTGGTCTGGGTCGGCGGCTACGATCAGGACATCGAATACACGCGGAGTTCGCTGGTCGACATCTACTTCTACGACCTCCTGTTCCGGACCAACGGCGGCACCAGCGAGATCGCCCGCGTCGAGCGCGCCGTCGCCGACCTCGACAAGCTGATGCCCGACCTGGCGGAGAACCTTTCCCTCTGCATCGTTGCGCGCGTCTCGCGGCGGCGCTATCGCGATCTGGTCAAGGGCGAGGACATCTACGAGTAGGAGCGGCCGCATGGCGGCGTTCACCGGCTTCGGCAAGGATGCGCTGAAGTTCTTCACGGCGCTGAAGTTCCACCAGAGCCGCGAATGGTTCGAGGAGAACCGCGCGCTCTACGAGGAGGGCGTGCTGGCGCCGCTCACCTCGCTTCTCGACGACCTCACCGCACGCTTTGCCGCCGAGAAGATTCCGCTCAGAGCCGACGGCAAGCGCTCGATCTTCCGCATCCACCGCGACGTCCGCTTTGCCAAGGACAAGAGCCCCTACAAGACCCATGCCGGCGCGGTCATGACGCGCTCGGGCAGGAAGGACGATCCGGGCCTCCTCTACATCCACCTGTCGCCGGAGGGCTGCTTTGTCGCGGCCGGCTTCCACATGCCCGAGCCGGAGACGCTCAGCCGCATCCGCACGCACATCAAGGCGAAACCGAAGCAGTTCGATCTAATGGTGGCTGCGCTGAAACGTGGGAAGCTGGCGCTGAACGAGGAGGACAGCCTAAGCCGGCTGCCGCGCGGATTCGAGGAACTGAAGGACACGCACTATGGCGCGGCGGTCCGGCTGAAGTCGTTCATCGTCGAGGAGCCGGTGAGCGACGCGGCAACCCGCAAGGCTTCGCTGGTCGACACGGTAGCCGGCTTTGCGGCGCGGGCGATGCCGCTGCTGAAATTCGGCTGGGAAAGCGTAGTATAGGGCTGCGGCAGCGGTCGCCCGTCCGGGATCCGCTGTCTGGTCAAGCGAGAGCCGGCCTGGCTCTCTTTTTTGGGACTTATCCAAATGAACGCTCGCGCCATCCTCGCTCTTGCCGCCGTGGCGATGCTTGCCGGTGGCGGCGCGGCTTCTGCCTGCGGCAGCGGCAGGTTGCTGTTCTCCGACTCCTTTGACGACCTCAAGACCGAATGGGGCGGGGCTGACGACAACATGAAGGTCGCCAGCGGCAAGATGACGATCGGCGAGAAGGACGGGAACTTCTACGTGGTGACCGCCGCCCCGACCTTCCCCGAGGTCGATTTCTGCGCCAATGTCGCCCTGGTCGAAGGCACCGACCTCGCCGGCAGCTACGGCGGTATCGTGTTCTGGGCGAAGGACACGAACAACTTCTACACCTTCCAGATCACGCTCGACGGCTATGCCACCGCTTATGTCTATGACGACGGCAAGTGGAAATCGCTGGTCGACGACAAGGAGGCCGCCAGCATCAAGCAGGGGACCGGCGCCACCAACGAGCTGCGCGTCGTGACCAACGGCACCAAGGCGGTGCTCTACATCAACGGAACCGCGTTCCAGACGATCGAGGGGACGCCGCCGGCCCGCCAGCACATCGGCTTCACCGCCGAGGCGCCGGCCAATAACGGCTCGGCCACGTTCAGTTTCGACGACGTCGCCGTGAACGAGCCGTCCGGCCAGTAGCCGCGACCCGCTGATTTGCCGAAGCGGGCGGGTATCGCTAAAACCGCGCCCATTCGGGTCGCCGTCCGGCGCCGCCCGCCAAGCCGCATCACGCCAGGAGGGGAGTACCCATGCGCGTTTATTACGATCGGGACGCCGATCTCAATTTGATCAAGTCCCGCAAGGTGGCGATCGTCGGCTATGGCAGCCAGGGTCGCGCGCATGCGCTCAACCTCAAGGATTCGGGCGTCAAGGACGTTGCGATCGCGCTGAAGCCGGGTTCAGCGACGGCCAAGAAGGTCGAGGCCGACGGCCTGCCGGTGCGCTCGGTCGCCGATGCGGCCAAGTGGGCGGACCTCATCATGATGTGCGCGCCGGACGAGCTGCAGGCCGACATCTGGAAGGACCACATAGGCGGCAACTTACGCGACGGCGCCGCCATCGCCTTCGCCCACGGCCTCAACGTCCATTTCAACCTGATCGAGCCGAAGATGACGGTCGATGTCGTCATGATCGCGCCGAAGGGGCCGGGCCATACCGTGCGCGGCGAATACCTGAAGGGCGGCGGCGTGCCGTGCCTCATCGCCATCCACCAGGACGCCTCGGGCAACGCGCAGGACCTCGCGCTCTCCTACGCCTCCGGAATCGGCGGCGGCCGCTCCGGCGTCATCGAGACGACCTTCCGCGAGGAATGCGAGACGGACCTCTTCGGAGAGCAGGTGGTGCTCTGCGGCGGCCTCGTCGAACTCATCCGCGCCGGCTTCCAGACGCTGGTCGATGCCGGCTATGCGCCGGAGATGGCCTATTTCGAATGCCTTCACGAAGTGAAGCTGATCGTCGACCTCATCTACGAGGGCGGCATCGCCAACATGAACTACTCGATCTCGAACACCGCCGAGTTCGGCGAGTACATGACCGGGCCGCGCATCATCACCGACGAGACGCGCGCCGAGATGAAGCGGGTGCTGAAGGACATCCAGACCGGCGCCTTCACCTCGGAATGGATCCGCGAGTTCAAGGCGGGCCTGCCCAAGTTCAAGGCGATCCGGCGCAACAACGACGCGTTGCCGATCGAGGAGGTCGGCCAGCGGCTCCGCGCCATGATGCCGTGGATCGGCGCCAACAAGCTGGTCGACAAGGCGCGAAACTAGGTCGGACGCTGGGCAACCGCGAACTGCGATCGGCGGCGGCGAGGGAAGGGGGCTCACGCGACCTGCTCCGTGCAACGCCGGCCGGCGTCTATGCGGCGACCGCAGAGCCCGTGCTGACAGCCGGTGGCGCGGAAGCGGGAGGCTTGACGGCCTCCTTCGGCGCGCGCCACAAGCGCCCTCGGCGTCGGCGGTAAAGAAACAGGCGGCATGACCCGGCGATACGCGATCCTCGATGTGTTTACCGATCGGCCGCTCGCCGGCAATCCGCTGGCGGTCGTCCTCGACGGTGACGGCCTTGACGACGGCGCGATGCAGGCGATCGCGCGCGAGTTCAACCTTTCCGAGACGGTGTTCGTCACCGCCCCTGCGGAGCCCCGCCACAGCGCCGCCGTCCGCATCTTCACGACGGCGCGCGAGATGCCCTTTGCCGGCCATCCGACCGTCGGCGCCGCGGTTCTCCTCGCCGCGCGGCCGCGCGGAGGTCGGCCGGTCCGGCCCGAGACCATGCTGGTGCTCGAGGAAAAGGTCGGACCGGTCCGCTGCGGCGTCACCCTGCGCGAGGACGCCGGCGGGGGACACGCCATCTTCGATCTGCCGAAGCTGCCAGAGGAAGCCGGAAAACCGCCGTCCGACGACATGATCGCCGCGGCGCTCGGTCTGACGCCCGCCGAGATCGGGTTTGAGAATCACCGGCCGGGTATCTACTCGGCCGGCGTCCGGTACACTTTCGTCCCGGTTCGCGACCTGTCGGTGATCGGGCGCGCGGCGCCGGGTCTCGGCTGGGGGCAGGCCTTCGGCGACCTCGGCAATGCGTTTCTCTATTGCCGCGAGACGACGGCCGGCGGCCGTCACTTTCACGCGCGCATGTTCGGCTCCGCCCTCGGCAGCGTCGAGGATCCCGCGACCGGCTCCGCCGTGGCGGCATTCGCTGGCGTGATCCACCGCTTCGACGAGCCCACCGAGGGTCAGCATCGTTTCGTCATCGAGCAGGGTTTCGAGATGGGGCGGCCGAGCATCCTCGTCCTCGAAATGGACGTGGAAAACGGGAAACTGGTGTCGGGGCGGATCGGCGGCGATGCGGTCGTCGTCGGCGAGGGGACATTGTCCCTCTAGGCGGCGGCGATGGTCCATTTCATCCTGATGCTCCACATCCTCGGCTTCGGCATGGCCTTTGCCGCGGCCGTCGGCAGCTACGCGGTGCTGCTGGTCACCAATTCCGGCCCTGCCGAGCATGCCCCCGTTCTCAACCGCGTGCCGCCGAAACTCGCCCAGTTCGGCCGGGTCGGATTCGGCATCGCCTTCGTCACCGGCCCGCTTCTCCTTTGGCTGAAATGGGGCTTTGCGCCGGCCCACTGGACGACGTTCTGGGTGAAGATCGCCCTGGTCGTGGCGCTCCTCGTCATGATGATCGTTTATGGACGCGGACTGAAGCGCGCGGAGCGCGGCGGCGACCAGATCGCGTGCGGGCGGCTTGCGATCTACAACCGCATCGTCACGTCGCTACTGATTCTGATCGTTGTCTTCGCGGTTCTGGCGTTCGGCTAAGGCCCCAAACGCCCGGGCGCGTGCATGGTGCGCGAACAGGCTGCCGTCGAACTGGCTTCCCCCGAATCAGCCGCAGAGGAAAGTGCCCTCAGGATCGAGGAGAGGGTTCCCCGCCTTGCTGCTTGACGAACGCCTTGATTTCAGCGCCGTCCTCGGCATCCGCCATTTCGAGCGCGCGCTTCACGATCACTTCCTGAACTTCCGGCGGGAGAGTAGGCCACAGCGTCACGGTAGCGGCACCGATCCAGTGGAATGCCTGTTCCTCGCGGTGTTCTGCAAAGATGCGACTGATCATGTCCCTTCCCCTTGCGGGTCGCCGACGGATAGAGAAATCCGGCAAAAGGAAAAAGTCGAGGGGTTTGCTGCAAATCCGCCCTGAGTAGCGCCCGGGGCTCCTTTCCGACTTGCCCGCGACCCCTCAAACTGGCAAAAAGCAGGTGTTTACGGTTTGGCGCCATTGTCGATGCCGAACCTCATGGGCAGCCCGGCATGATCGCTGGTTCGACGATTCTGCGCGATGCGGCGGCGGCGAAAGCCTCCGACCGGCAGCGGCTGCTCGGCCTGATCCTCCTCCTTAGACGCCCCTGAGCGTCGGCTGCCGTTTTCCGGCGGGCACTCAGGGGTGAGCGGACTTCAGACGAAATCCCAGAGACGCACCCCCGCAAGTGGCCTTGCCCGGCGGGCAGCACCAGGAAGGATCACCCAGATATCATGAGTTCCACCCAGCCCGGGCGGTCGGAGAAGGACCGCGTCGTCATTTTCGACACCACCTTGCGCGACGGCGAGCAGTCGCCGGGAGCCTCGATGACGCTCGAGGAGAAGATCCAGGTCGCCGAACTGCTCGACGAGATGGGCGTCGACATCATCGAAGCCGGCTTCCCGATCGCCTCCAACGGCGACTTCGAGGCGGTGTCGGAGATCGCCAAGATCGTGAAGCGCTCGGTCGTCTGCGGGCTTGCCCGCGCTGGCAACGCCGATATCGACCGCGCCGCCGAGGCCCTCAGCCATGCCGAGCGGCGGCGCATCCACACCTTCATCGGGACCTCGCCGCTCCACCGCCAGTACCAGCTGCAGCTCGACCAGGAGCAGGTCTATGAGCGCGTCATCTCGTCGGTGACCCGGGCGCGCAACCACACCGACGATGTCGAGTGGTCGCCGATGGACGCGACCCGCACCGAGCATGACTTCCTTTGCCGCGTCGTCGAGGCGGCGATCCGCTCCGGCGCGACCACGATCAACATTCCCGACACCGTCGGCTATGCGACGCCCGACGAATTCCGCGCGCTCATCCGGATGCTGGTCGAGCGCGTGCCCAATTCCGACAAGGTCGTCTTCTCCACCCATTGTCACGACGACCTCGGCCTCGCGGTCGCCAATTCGCTGGCCGGGGTCGCCGGCGGCGCCCGCCAGATCGAGTGTACGATCAACGGGCTCGGCGAGCGGGCGGGGAACGCGGCGCTGGAAGAGATCGTGATGGCGCTGAAGACGCGCGGCGACGTACTGCCCTATTACACCAACGTCGACGCGACGATGCTGGTGCGCGCCTCCAAGCTGGTCTCGGCGGTCTCCGCTTTCCCGGTCCAGTACAACAAGGCAATCGTCGGCAAGAATGCCTTCGCGCACGAGTCGGGCATCCACCAGGACGGGGTGCTCAAGAACGCGCAGACCTACGAGATCATGACGCCGGAATCGGTCGGCCTGAAGGAGAGCTCGCTGGTCATGGGCAAGCATTCCGGCCGCCATGCCTTCCGCGAGAAGCTCGCCGAACTCGGCTTCGAACTCGGGCCGAATGCGCTGGAGGAGGCCTTCCGCCGCTTCAAGGATCTCGCCGACCGAAAGAAGCACGTCTTCGACGAGGATATCGCCGCCCTGGTCGAGGACGAGATGGCGCAGTCGAGCGAGGCGATCCGGCTCGTCGCCCTCACCGTCATCGCCGGCACCGGCGGGCCGCAGAAGGCGATCGTGACCCTCGACGTCGACGGCCAGCACGTCACCAAGGAAGCGACCGGCGACGGCCCGGTCGACGCCATGTTCAAGGCGATCAAGTCGATCGCCCCGCACGAGGCCTCGCTCCAGCTCTTCCAGGTCGGCGCGGTCACCTCGGAGTCGGACGCGCAGGCGGAAGTCTCGGTCCGGCTCGGCGAGGGCGACAAGATGGTGACCGGTCGCGGCGCCGATACCGACACCATGGTCGCCTCGGCCAAGGCCTACGTCTCTGCCCTCAACAAGCTGATTACCCGAAGGGCGAAGCACAAGCCGGAGGCGTTGAAGGCCGGATAGCTCCCGCCTGCCGGGGAAGGGGCCGGCTCCGAGGGCCCGCCCGGCCCTCGTGGCTCAAATATCGCGCATCCCGGCGGAACGTCGGGATGTGCGTATCCGCGCCCGATAGGCAGCCGCCGGACCGGGATGCCGGCCGGGACGAGGGCGGGGCGATGACCACCCGCAAGGCTCGCCAGTCCGTCGCCGAAATGCTAGGCGTCTCTCGCTGAGACGGAGGCACTATGGCAACCGGCGAACTCGCTGCCTGGCTCGGTCGCACGCTCCTCTTCGAGGGGCTCGATCCGCATGAGCTCACCCGGCTTGCGAGCATCGCCCGCGAGACGACGCTCGCCACCGGCGAGGTCCTCTTTAACCAGGGCGACGATTCCGACGGCCTCTACCTGATCGTCTCGGGGCTGGTGCGCATCTACATCACCGCCGACGACACGCGCGAGGCGACGATCAATCTCCTGGAAGACGGCGAGGTGATCGGCGAGATGGCGCTCCTCGACGGGCTGCCGCGCAGCGCCGGCGCCGCCGCGCTCACCGACACCAGGCTGATCTTCATCCCGCGCGAGCCGTTCATGGCGCTCCTCGACACTGCGCCGAAACTGTCGCGCCAGATCATCCTGACGCTCTGCGAGCGCCTGCGCTCGGCCAACGCGCAGTTCGACCAGGCGGTGTTCCACGACCTCCGCCACCGGCTGGTGGTGCTCTTGCGCCAGCTCGCCACCATCCACGGACGGGTCGAGGACGATTATGCGGTGGTCGAACTCGACCTGACGCAGGGGACGCTGGCGCAGATGCTCGGCGCCAGCCGCGAGGCCGTCAACAAGCAGCTCCGCGCGCTGACCAAGGAGGGCCGCGTCGCCATCGAGGGCTCGCACATCCACATCTACCGGGCGAAGGCCTAGCGCTGCCGCCGCCGGTCGTCATGACGGCTGGACGTCAGGTTCAGACCGCCGCGGCAACGCGCTCGCGGCTCGCCTCGTCCCGATTTGCCGACGTGAAGGACCGGGCTGCGGAGAGGTAGGTGGTCAGGTCCTCGGGCGGCAGCGGGCGGCTGAAGTGAAATCCCTGGCCCTCGTCGCAATTGAGTTCGCGCAGCGCGGCAAGCTGATCCTCGGTCTCGATTCCCTCGGCGATAACCTTCTGCCTGAGGCTCCGGCCCAGATTGATGATCGCCGCGATCAGGGTCCTGTCGCCGGCCTCCTTCGATAGATCGCCGATGAAGGACCGGTCGATCTTGAGGGTGGTTATCGGGAAGCGCCTGAGATAGTTGAGGCTCGAAAAACCGGTGCCGAAGTCGTCGAGCGTCAGCCCGATGCCGAGTTCCCTCAGCGTCTTCAGGGACTCCGCGGTGACCTCGGTATCCTGCATCAGGACGCTTTCGGTCAGCTCGATCTCGAGTTGACCACGCGCGAGGCGCCACTCGTCCAGAAGCCGGGCGACGCTGATCGAGAAGTCGGTGCTGCGGAACTCGACGGCCGACACGTTCACCGCCATCGGAACGATACCCAGCCCGGCATCGCGCCAGTGCGCCGCCTGCCGGCACGCCTCGCCGAGCACCCAGCGGCCGATCGGGACAATCAGCCCCGACTCCTCCGCGATCGGCACGAAATCGGTCGGCTGAATCAGCCCGCGCGTCGGGTGCTGCCAGCGAATCAATGCCTCGACGCCGACGACCGCTGCCGTCTGCAGGTTGACCCGAGGCTGGTAATGCAGCCGGAACTCATCCCTTTCCAGGGCGCGGAGAAGGCTTCCCTCCACCGACTGGCGCCCGGCGGCGCGCACTTTCATGCGATTGCGATAGGAACGAGAGGTGTTGCCGCCGCCTTCCTTGGCCTCATAGAGGGCGGTGTCGGCGCATTTCATCAGCGTCTCTGCATTGCGCCCGTCGGTGGGATAGATGGCGATGCCGATGCTGGCGGTCATGTGCAGGTCGTGTTGACCGATACGGTGTGGCATCGCCAGCGAGTTGAGCACCTTCCGCGCGCACAGCATCGCGTCGTCGGCGTCCTGGAGCTCGGAGAGAAGGATGACGAATTCGTCTCCACCGATACGGCTGACGGTGTCGGAATTGCGCACCGCCGATACCAGGCGCTTGGCAACGGATTGAAGAAGAAGGTCGCCGGTGTCGTGCCCCAGGGCATCGTTGATGACCTTGAAATTGTCGGCGTCGAGGAAAAGGATCGCAAGCTGGCGCTGGTAGCGTCGCGCCATCGCTATGGCTTGGGTCATCCGGTCGGTCAGCAGGACCCGGTTCGGCAGATCCGTCAGGAAATCGTGCTGCGCGAGGTGGATCATCTTCAGGGCGACCGCCCGCGCCTCGCTGACATCGTGAAACACGACGACAGCGCCGGTTACCTGGCCGGCGCGGTCATGGATCGGCGTCACGGAATCCTCGATCGCCCGCTCAAAACCGTCCCGGCGGACGAGGAGCGAATTGACGTTGACCGCGAATGGCTTGTTGTACCGAATGGCGAGTTCGAGCGCGTTCCGCGACGGCTTCCGGGTGGCGGCGTCGATCACCTTGAGAATCTCGCCGACCGGGCGACCCGCCGCCTCCTCGCGCGTCCAGCCCGTCATCTTCTCGGCGACCGGATTGAGGTAGGTGACCCGGCCGTTTATGTCGGTGGACAGAACCGCGTCGCCGATCGAGTGGAGTGTTACTTCGGCGCGTTCCCTTTCGTTGAAGAGAGCCTCCTCGTTCTTCCGCTGCTCGACTATGTCCTGGAGGGTGCGCGCCAGCGGCTGGGAGTCGTACCGGCCCTTGACGAGATAGTGGCGAATGCCCGAGCTGCGTGCGAGAACGTCAATCGTTTCGTCCTCCGGACCGGCCACGAGAATGATCGGGAGACCGGGGGCGGCCTGCCGCACCGTCTGAAGGTCCGGCTGCTCGATCAGCGAGCGGTCGAGCAGAATCGCCGTAAAGGCTCCATCCCGGATTTCACGAAGCGCGTCGGACAGCGCGCGCTTCCATTCGACGCGCATCGGAATGTGCTTGGCCTGGGAGATGCTCTCCCTGATCGCGACGAAGTCGGACCGTTGCGGGCCGGCGAAAAGCACGACAGGAATGCCATCTGGCGCCCGGCGAATCTGACGCACATGGCCTCCCGGTTGAATTGATCCAGCCGGAGTTATAGAATTCAACCTCGAATAAATTCGTTCAAAATTGAACAGCCTTTATCGCGGTGCGTCGCGATATTCGAAGACAGGCTGGTACCCGATACGAGTTGTTCGGCCTCACGCCAATAGACGGCCTTTGCTGCGCCGCCCAGTTACTGGAAGGTCCATGGCCGACGAACCGAAACCGAAAGTCCGCAAATCGCGGAAATCGCAAGCCGTCACGTCCGCGCCGTCGCTTGACACCAAGGCTGTTCTCGCGGCGACCGCCGGCGCCCGCTTGGACATGAGATTGCAGGCGGGCGATCCGGTATTTGCCCAGGGCGATGCTGCCGACGCCGTCTATTTCGTCCAGGCCGGACGAATCCAGCTGACCGTCGTTTCCGATCAGGGAAAGGAAGGCGTCATCGCGCTCTTCGGTCCGGGCGACTTCTTCGGGGAGGGGTGTCTGGCGGGACAGCCGATACGCCTGGCTTCGGCCATGGCCATGACTCCGTCGAGCGTGTTCAGGATTGAGAGGGCGACCATGACGCGCCTTCTCCAGGAAAAGCGCGACTTTTCCGAGAAATTCATGGCCTTTCTGCTGACGCGCAATATCCAGGTCGAGGCCGATCTGGTCGACCAGCTTTTCAATTCAAGCGAGAAACGCCTGGCGCGCCTCCTGCTTCTCCTCGCGAATTTCAACAATGACGGAGAACTGCGGCCCATCACGCCGAAAATCAGCCAGGACGTGCTGGCGGCGCGCGTCGGGACGACGCGTTCGCGCATCAACTATTTCATGAACAAGTTTCGCCGGCTCAAGCTTATCGAATATAATGGCGAAATCAAAGTACATACTGCGCTGCTGAACGTCATTGTGCACGATTAGCTGCACTGAGGACGCAGTGCGACGCGGCTAGGGCGCCACTACGACCAGCGCTCCTATATCCACCCGGCCGTAAAGGTCCAGAATGTCGGCGTTGTACATCCGGATGCAGCCGTAGGAGACGAATCCGCCAATCGACTTCGGCATGTTGGTGCCGTGGATCGCATATTCGCCGCCCGATAAAGTCATCGCGGCCGCGCCCATCGGGTTCGATGGCGCCCCGCCGGCGACGACCGCGGGCAGCTTAGGGTTGTCCTTGCGGACCGCATCGGGCGGGGCCCAGTTCGGCCGGATGAACTTGGCTTTGATGAAGGACGTGCCGCTCCATTGCCGCTCGACCCGTCCGACGCCGACCGGATAGCGGCGCGCCTGCTGCGGGCTGACGATCAGGTAGAGCTGGCGCTCGCTGGTGCGCACTATGATGGTGCCCTCCGGCATGACCGTGGGGAGTGCCACCAGGTCGCTGGCGAAAGCGTGACCCGGGACCGCCGCTCCGATGATGATCGCAGCCATGCGGGCCAGGGAAAGGCCGGTAAAGCGCATGCCATGACGCTTAGGCCCTGCGCATTATGGATTGAGCCGAATAATCGCTAAGATTGTAGCTTTCGCGCCCCCGGCGAAAACCCGGAAATGCCGCTTCTGCCGCTATCGTCCCGCCGGCGGCTGCGTCAATTGGTCGGGCGGGCCGATTACCACGTCTTGCGCAGCTTCAACGTCCCGCCATAGGTCTGTGCGTTGTTGGCAAACCGGCCGTCAAACGAACCGGCAAGCGACAGACCGTTCATCGCGCTCACCTGCGCCCCGGCCGAGAAGAGGAACGAGTCCGCGGCGGGAGCCGCGCCGGTGACGACGAACGACGATCCGGGCAGCGCCTGGAAGCCGGCGACGACATTGCGGCTCGACCAGTAGTCGTGAACCCATGCGGCACGGGTGCCGACGCTGAAGGACATGCCGTTGGGAAGCGGGAAGGCGCGATCGAATCTGATGCCGAGCTCGGTGCGCACCTCGGTCGTCGTGTGGGCGGCATAGTCGAGCGCGAAGAGCGGCGAACCGGAGGCTGTGTCCTCGGAATAGGCTGGCGTGTAGAGAGCCTGCAGGCGCGCGGCTGCGTATGGCGTGAACCAGCCGAACCGGTATCCGGTCTCGACGTCGCCGGCGAAATCGTGCGCCGAGAAACCGGCCGTGTAGCGTTCGGTTCCGCCGACGGTGACGGTGCGGTCGGTCGAGACGTCGTTCCACGCATAGGCGAGCGCGGCGGAGACGTAGGCGGCGTCGAAATTCTTGCGGGCGTAGAGGGCGGTCTGGACAACGGCGCTGCGGCCCGAGCCGAAACCGTCCGCGAGGTCGAAGCTCGTCCCGCCGCCGCCGACTGCGATGCCGATGCGGAAGTCCGGCATGACCCGCCGGTCGATACCGATGGCGACGCCGAATGCGCTCGCCGACAAATCGTGCGTGCCGACGGTGGCGCTGCCGGAGGCGAGGCTGAGGTTGCCGTAGACCGCGCCCCACATGCTCGCGCGCCCCGGATCCGCGGAGCCGCCCGGCGCCGCCGGCCAGGCAAAGTCGGCTCCGCCGGACGACCATTCGTTCTCGTCGGCGTAGCCGAGCGCCTTCACCGTGCCGCGGCCGGGAGCCGGGCTTGCCGGGGCCTTGGGCGCGGGAGATGACGGCGCGGGAACCCTGACCACCGTGGTCCCGGGCCCTGCGCCGAAGTCCCCACCGGTGACCACCGAGAGGAACGAGTCCATGGATCCCGTCGCGGCCGGAGCCACGCCGGTTGCAGTCTCCCCGGCAAGCTGCGCCAGCGCCGCCGCCAGCTCCGCCGGCGTAAGCGTGTTGGCAAGGACCTGGAACCCGAGGGGGAGGATCCCGCCGCCGGCGACGAAGGCGTCGATTGCGGCGGCGACGGCGCGCTCCTGCTCGGTGGCGGTCGAATCGAGCACCGAGCCGGCGGTGATCGCGGTGATCGCGCAGAGCGCGGCGTCGTAGCTGGTGATGTTGTTGGTGTCGAGCGTGACCGCCCCGTTCCGCGCGAGCGCCGCGCCGCAGAGGATGTCGGCGCCGGTCGTCAGCGTGATGGATGTCAAGGCCATGATGTCGCCGACGAAGCTTGTGTCCGTGCCGAGCGTCGCGGAACTGCCG
>DASRGK010000105.1:0-26360 GCA_035651055.1 Bauldia sp. | reverse complement strand
TGGCGAAGGTTTCGCGGATGTCCTTCGCGGCGGCGAGCGGGTCGGGCTTGCCGTTCGGGCCCTGCGGATTGACGTAGATCAGGCCCATCTGCACGGCGGCCAGCGGGTTCGCCAGGTCGCGCTCGCCGGAGTAGCGCTGGTCATCGAGCCACTTCATCTCGGAACCCCAGTAGATGTCCTGTTCCGGTTCCCAGATGTCCTCACGCCCGCCGCCGAAGCCGAAGGTCTTGAAGCCCATCGATTCCAGGGCGACATTGCCGGTCAGGATCATGAGGTCGGCCCAGGAAATCTTGCGGCCGTATTTCTGCTTGATCGGCCAGAGCAGCCGCCGCGCCTTGTCGAGGTTGGCGTTATCCGGCCACGAGTTGAGCGGCGCGAAGCGCTGCTGACCGGCTCCGGCGCCGCCGCGGCCGTCCGTGATGCGGTACGTGCCGGCGCTGTGCCATGCCATGCGGATCATCAGGCCGCCGTAGTGGCCGAAGTCGGCGGGCCACCAGTCCTGCGAGCTTGGCATGAGCGCGGTGAGGTCCTTGATCACCGCATCGAGATCGAGGCTCTCGAATTCCCTGGCGTAGTCGAAATCCTTGCCCATCGGATCCGACAGGGCGGAGTTCTTGTGGAGCACGTCTATGTCGAGCGCCTCCGGCCACCAGTCGCGATTCCTGCGGCCGCGATGGCCCGCCGGGCCCTTGCCCGCGTTGTTATGGGTCTTTGCGTCCATGGGTCTTTTCCGATCGGGTTCGGTTGAGCGGTTCCGGTGTTGGAGCCATGCCAGACCGTCCTGTCAATCCGGTTACATGGCAGTCCGGCTTCCATAAGGCACCTTACCGGGATTTCGGGCCGGCGGCATGCCTGATGTCGCCGTCCGGAGGGACGGAGTTGCGTGCGTGACCGCGCGAGGCGCGTGTCCGGCTGCCCGCGGTCTCGGGACGGTGCCCGGCAGCCTCGCGCAGCTTCCGGAACTATGATGCTGCCCGCGAATCGGTGGGTTCGCGCGGGATTGGAGGGCGATCTCAATGAGCAGTTCGATCAAGAAATACCTTGCCGAAGCGCTGGGGACGGGGGTCCTCGTGCTGCTCGGCTGCGGCTCCGCGGTGCTCGGCGGCTACGGCGGCGCGGCGCCGCTCGGCTATGCCGCGATTGCCATGGCCTTCGGCCTCGCGGTGACGGCGATGGCCTACGGCATCGGCCCGATCTCGGGCTGCCACATCAACCCGGCGGTGACCATCTCCGTCTGGGCGGCGGGGCGGATGAAGACGGACGAGGCGGCGGCCTACATCATCTCCCAGATCGTGGGCGGGATCGTCGGCGCCGGCGTCCTCCTCCTCGTCGCCGAGGGCCGCGCGTCGGGCTACGACGTCGCGGTGTCGGGCCTCGGCCAGAACGGGTGGGGCGCCGGCTATCTCGGCGAGTACGGCATGCTCGCCGCGATCATCGTGGAGATCGTCGGCACGTTCATCTTCACGATGGTGATCCTCGGCGTGACCCAGCCGTCGGCCTCGACCGCCTATCATCCGGCCGGCCTGATCATCGGCCTGACGCTGGTCGTCATCCACATCGTCTTCATTCCGGTCACCGGCGTCTCGGTCAATCCGGCGCGCAGCATCGGTCCGGCGATCTTCGTCGGCGGCAAGGCGCTGGCGCAGGTCTGGCTGTTCATCGTCATGCCGCTGATCGGCGGCCTCATCGCCGGCTGGCTGCACCGGGCACGCATCCTGTCGGCGGAGTAGGGTGCCGGCGGCGCGTCTTGTCGGCATTTGAGGTGGCGGCTATACCCGCGCCACCTCAAACCGACACGGGAAGCCAACGATGGCCGTCGAGCGCACCTTTTCCATGATCAAGCCGGATGCGACCAGGAAGAACATCACCGGCAAGATCATCGCCAAGCTCGAGGAAGCCGGGCTCCGCGTCGTCGCCTCCAAGCGCGTGTGGATGAGCCGCCGCCAGGCGGAAGGCTTCTATGCCGTCCACAAGGCGCGACCCTTCTTCGATGAATTGTGCACGTTCATGTCGTCCGGCCCGACGGTCGTCCAGGTGCTGGAGGGCGAGAACGCCATCGCCAGGAATCGCGAGGTGATGGGCGCGACCGACCCGAAGAAGGCGGCGCCGGGCACGATCCGGCGCGAATATGCCGACTCCATCGGGGAGAATTCGGTTCACGGCTCCGACGCGCCGGAAACCGCGAAGCAGGAAATCGCCTACTGGTTTTCCGACGTCGAAATCGTCGGATAGGGCATCGTCGGTATTGTTCCGCCGCGGATTGCCGCAGCGGAGGGATTTCTCTTCAGCGGCGCCGGAAACTTTCCGGCGCCGCATTCGTTTCCCTGCGCACGGAACAAGGGAGCGTCCCATGGCTGTCAAAACCCGCATTCGCGAACATATGGAAGTGATCGGCAGCGACGGCGCCCATATCGGGACCGTCGACCATCTCTCCGATGACGGTCGCATCAAGCTCGCCAAGTCGGATTCGCCTGACGGAAAGCACCATTTCATCAGCCAGGACATCGTCGACCACGTCGACGAGCACGTCCACCTCAGCGTCTCTTCCAGCGAGGCGATGGACGAGTGGGAAGAAGGCGACGACGACACGATGGAACTCGAAGACGACGAGTCCGTCGACGAGGACGAAGAAGAAGTAGCACGCTGAGCCGCAGGCGCGGCTCGCTGTGAAGGGGCGGTGCCTCGCGGCGCCGCCCTTTTCCTATTTCCGCCAGCGATCCTGCGCGGCGTCGTCGGCGCCATTCGGCGCAACCCATTCCGGCTTATCGCCGGGCCGGTGCTGCTTCTTCCAGAACGGCGCGCTCACCTTCATGAAATCCATGAGGAAGCTCGCCGCCTCGAACGCCGCCTGCCGGTGCGTCGACGCGGTCGCAACGAGGACGATGTTGTCACCCGGCGCCATCCGGCCGAACCGATGAATGACGGTGATGCCGGAGAGCGGCCAGCGTCCCGCAGCCTCGCTTGCGATGCGTTCGATTTCGGCCTCGGCCATGCCGGGGTAATGCTCGAGTTCCAGCGCGGCGAGGGTGCCATGTTCGCCGCGACAGACGCCGGTGAACGTGACGATCGCGCCTGCGTCGCGGTCGAGCGCCTTCAGCCGCGCCACCTCGGCGGCGATGTCGAAATCGCCGCGCTGGACGAGGATGCGCGTTGCCGCCGCCACGGTCAGCCGCCGGTCATCGGCGGAAAGAGCGCGACCTCGTGCGCGCCGGCGAGCGAGCGGTCGCGCTGGACGTGCACGCGGTCGATCGCGACCCGCACGGCCTTCGGCTCGGCGAGCGCGTATTCGTATTCCGGGCCGCGGCCCTTCAGCCAGGCCAGCAACTCCGAAACCGTGGTCACGTCCGCGGGCAATTCGACTTCCTCGTCCGGCCGCCCGATCCGCTCGCGCACCCAGGCGAAATAGAGGAGCTTCACTCTTCCTCCGAGAACAGATGGCGCCAGCCCGCGCGGAAATAGTCGTAGCCCGTGTAGAGGGTGATCAATGCCGAGATCCAGAGCAGCGTCAGGCCGATGAAGGTGATCGGCCCGACATAGGTGCCAACCGGGGTGGGAACCAGCACGCCCGGGAACACGCTGTTGCCGGCAGGGGCGACGAGGAGAAACCCGATCGCCACCATCTGCAGGGTGGTCTTCCACTTCGCCAGCCGCGTCACCGGTACCGGCACGCGCAGCTCGGCGAGGAATTCGCGGAGGCCCGAGACGAAGATTTCGCGCGTCAGGATGATCAGCGCGGCAACCAGCGACCAGCCACCGATGACGTGATCGGAGACGAGCAGCATCAGCGATGTCGCGACGAGGAGCTTGTCCGCGATCGGGTCGAGAAGGCGCCCGAGCGCCGAAGTCTGCTTCCAGACCCGCGCGAGATAACCGTCGAAGAAGTCGCTGACGCAGGCGATGAGGAAGATCGTGAGGCTGAGCCAGCGGCCGATATAGCCCTCGAGGTAGTAGGAGGCGACCAAGAGAGGCACCGCGAGGACGCGGAAATAGGTGAGCAGGTTCGGAAGCGCGAAGACCTGCGAGGTGCTGGCGCGCCGGTAGGCGGGAAGGGCGGGTGTATCGGCCATGGGGCGTCCGGACAAAGCGGCGTTGGGAGAAGCCTATCGCGGAATCACGACAATCCTAGTGTGATCGGTCGGGCGGCGACAGCGCACCTGTCAGGCCGGCGAGTCGTGGAAATGGTCGTAGATCGTCTGCGCCATCTCGTTGGAGATGCCAGGGACGGCGAGGAGGTCGGTAATGTTCGCCCGGCCGACCGCCTTGGCCGTCCCGAAATGGCGGAGCAGCGCCCGTTTCCGGGCAGGGCCGATCCCCTCGATCTCGTCCAGCGGGTTGCGGGCGATATCCATCTTGCGCCGCGTCCGGTGCGAACCGATCGCAAAGCGGTGGGCCTCGTCGCGCAGCCGCTGCACGAAATAGAGGACCGGGTCGCGCGGCGGCAGCATGAATGGCTCGCGCCCGGGAAGGATGAAGTTCTCTCGCCCGGCGTCGCGGTCGGGTCCCTTGGCAATGGCGACCAGGGGCAGGTCGGTGATGCCGAGTTCGCTCAGGACCTCCATCGCCACGCCGAGCTGGCCGCGGCCTCCGTCGATCAGCACCAGGTCGGGCCATGGGCCGATGGCCCCGTTCTCCGACAGGGCGCCTTCGCGCGGGCCGGCTTCCTTGAGGAGCCGCCCGAAGCGCCGGCCGAGCATCTCGCGCATCATGGCGAAGTCGTCGCCGGGAGTGAGGCCCGGCGAGCGCATGTTGAACTTGCGGTACTGGCTTTTGACGAAGCCCTCCGGCCCCGCGACGATCATGGCGCCGACCGCGTTCGTCCCCATGATGTGGCTGTTGTCGTAGACCTCGATCCGCCGCGGCGGCTCGGCGAGGCCGAACCGTTCCGCGACCCCTTGCAGGAGCGTGCGCTGTGTCGCCGCCTCGGCAAGCTGGCGCCCAAGCGCCTCGCGCGCATTGGCGAGCGCCTGCTGCATCAGCTCGCGCTTCTCGCCGCGTTCCGGCACGTTGACGGTGACGCGACGCCCGGCGCGCTCGCTCAGCGCCAGCTGCAACAGGTCCTGTTCCTCGACCGCGTGCGAGAGGAGAACGAGCTTCGGGATCGGCTTGTCGTCGTAGAATTGCGCGACGAACGAGGCAAGCACCTCCGGCGTCTCGACGCTCCGGTCGGCGCGGGGAAAATAAGCCCGGTTGCCCCAGTTCTGCCCGGTCCGGAAGAAGAAGACCTCGACGATGGTGTGCCCGCCGTCCTGGTAGGCGGCGAACAGGTCGGCCTCGTCGATCGTCTGCGGATTGATGCCCTGATGCGCCTGGGTGTGGGAGAGCGCCGCGATGCGATCGCGGAAGACGGCCGCCGCCTCGAAGTCGAGGCGCTCGGACGCCGCCTGCATTTCGCGCTGCATCTCGACGCGCACGGCCTGGCTGCGGCCGGACAGGAAGTCGGTCGCCTCCTTGACGAGGCGAGCGTAGTCCTGGTGCGAAATGACGCCGGTGCAGGGCGCCGAGCAGCGCTTGATCTGGTGGAGCAAGCAGGGCCGCGTCCGGCTGGCATAGAACGAATCCGAGCAGGTGCGGATGAGGAAGGCCCGCTGCATGGCCGCGATCGTCCGCGCGACCGCGCCGGCGGAGGCGAACGGGCCGAAATATTCGCCCTTCCGCGTCCGCGCCCCGCGGTGCTTGGCCATTGCCGGCGCCGGATGGTCGCCGGTGATCAGGATGTACGGGAACGACTTGTCGTCGCGCAGCAGGACGTTGAAGCGCGGCCGCAGGCGCTTGATGAGGTTCGCTTCGAGGAGGAGCGCTTCGGTTTCCGTGCGCGTCGAGACGAATTCCATCGCGGCCGTGGCGTTGATCGCGCGCGCGATGCGGCCCGAGACGTTGTTGATCCGCGTATAGCTCTGGACGCGCTTCTTCAGGCTCCGCGCCTTGCCGACGTAGAGCACGGCGCCCTTGGCATCGACCATCCGGTAGACGCCCGGGCCGTTCGGCAGGCGCTTGACGATATCGGCAATGACTTCCACGCCGCGGCGCTGCGGCATGGCCGGCTCAGGCGCCGAATCGGCGGGGGCTGCGGGGTCGTCGTTCACGGCCGATATATAGCGAGCCGATCACCCGGCGTAAGCCACGCGCCGAGGGTGCGCCAGGCGCGGTTCGCCGCCCCGGCGGTTGCAAATCAGGGCCGAAAATTAACCCCTCCTCAACCATGCTCCGAAGCCGGTCATTCTGTCGCGCCAGGAAACCTGCCGGCGTTAACCCTCCGAGGGAACCGCCCCGGACCCGCCGCGTTGGTGCAAACAGGCGGAAGAGACGGGATTGGGCCACATCGGTGGCCCAGGCGAGCCTTGGAATGGCCGGGATATCGCCCCATTCCCTTAACCCTTACGCCACATTGATGCGGTCCTATCCGTCCGCCGGTCCGACGCGTCGCGTCAGGGGCCCGGATCGGCGCTACGGATGAAAGTCAGGAGATCCCATGTCGCGTTCCAAGATTATCGGCGCAAGCCTGCTGGCCATTGCCGCGGCCGGCGGCTCGGCACTCGCCGCCGACGTCCCGTCCTACGAGCCCCCGCCGTCCAATCCGGTCTATAGCCCGACGCCCGCCTTCAGCTGGACCGGGGCCTATGCCGGCCTGTTCGGCGGCTACAACTGGGGCACGGCCAATATCGGTCCGGCGCCGACCACCGCGAAGCCGAAGGGCTTCCTCGGCGGCCTCTACACCGGCTACAATTTCGCGCCGGCGGGCAACTTCCTGCTCGGCGTCGAAGGCGACATTTTTGCCAGCGGCCAGAAGGGCGCCGATGGCGCCGGTCTCACCGTGAGCAATCCGTGGGGCGCCACGCTCCGCGCCCGCGCCGGCCTCACCTTCAACCGCTTCCTGCTCTACGGCACCGGCGGTCTCGCCATGGGCAGCATCAAGGCCAGCAACGCCGGCGGCTCCGACTCGCAGTTCAAGACCGGCTGGACGGTCGGCGCCGGCCTCGAAGCCGCGCTCACCGACAAGCTCACCACGCGGATCGAGTACCGCTATACCGACTACGGCACGGCGAGCCTGGCAACCGCGCCGGCGAGCACCGTCGACCTCCATACCAGCGGCGTTCTCGTCGGGGTCGGCCTGAAGTTCTAGTCGGCCGGCTCAAGGAACCGCAAAACGCCCCGCCTCGGCGGGGCGTTTTTCATTCTCCGGCCAGTTCCTCGACGTTCGCCGCCGCGCCGCGCCCGGTGGCGAGCAGGGGCGTCAGCCCGTTGAGGAGAGCGGAAAGGGTTTCGCCAAATCGCCAGGGCGCGTTGCAGAGGATCAGGCCGGCGCCGTTGAATGCGTCCGGCGTGTCGCGCGGCCGGATGCTCAGCTCGGCCATGGTCAGCCGGCGAATCCCGCTTGCCGCCAGCGTTTGCCGGAGCCCGTCGATCGCGGCGAGATCCTTCACCGGATACCAGAGCGCGTAGATGCCGGTCGGCCAGCGCCGGTGGGCCTTGATGAAGCCCTCTGCCAGCGCTTCGAACTCATCGCGCTCCTCGAAGGGCGGATCGACCAGAACCAGGCCGCGCCGTTCCTTCGGCGGCACGAATGCGCCGAGCGCCAGCCGCCCGTCGAGCGCGACGACCCGCACCTGCCGGTCGTCGCGGAAGTTGGCGCGGAGCGACTCGACATCCTCGGCGTGAAGCTCGACCGCGGTCAGGCGGTCCTGCCGCCGCAGCAGATGGCGGGCGATCGACGGCGAGCCCGGATAGAAGCGGAGGCCGCCCGCGGGGTTGGCGGCCTTCACAACCGCAAGGTAGGGCGACAGCAACGCGGCCAGATCCGGATCGGGCGTGGCGTCGAACACGCGACCGATACCGTTCCGCCATTCGCCCGTCCGCGATGCGGCGTCGCCGGCAAGGTCGTAGAGCCCGACCCCGGCATGCGTATCGATGACGCGGAAGGCGGCCGGTTTTTCCTTCAGCCGCTCGATCAGCAATGCCAGCGTGGCATGCTTCATGACGTCGGCGAAATTGCCGGCATGGAACGCGTGGCGGTAGTTCATGCCCCGCCCTGCCATCCGCGAGGGTGCGGCGCAAGTCCTGCCTTGAGGCTGCCGCACTCGGCTGGGCGAATCCGTGCCGCCAGGCGTGGGGATTCGGGGACGGGCGTCAGAATGCGTCGGGAAGCGTGGCCGGCAATCGCCGGCGTTGTGCTCTTGGTTCTGGGTTCGCCGCCCGCGCATGCCGAGACGCGCGAGAAAGTGCGGCTCATCCTCCTCGACAAGTGCGTGGCCGACGAGTGGGCGCGGCGCACCATCCGCGCCAAGGTCGTCGACGAGTGCAAGTGCGCGGCCGCCCGCGTCGCCCGCGACCTCACCGACGGGCAGGTCGCCGCCTTCGTCGACGTTGCCCCGACGACGCCGCGGGACTACTGGGCCGACGCCAGCCGCGCCTGCTTCACCTCGCCGATCAAATAGCCGCGCCTGGCGCGGCGCCGGCGACCAGCGCCAGCGCCAGCGGATAAAGCCGGTGTTCCTCCGCGAGAACGCGTTCGGCGAGGGACTGCACCGTCTCGCCGGTGCGAACCTCGATCGCGGCCTGCGCGATGATCGGTCCGGCATCGACCTCGGCAGTAACGTAATGGACCGTGCAGCCGTGGCGACCGGCGCCGGCGGCGAGGGCGCGGGCATGCGTGTCGAGGCCGGGAAACGCGGGCAGCAGGGAAGGGTGGATGTTGATGAGCCGGCCCGACCGGCGCGCGACGAAGCCGGGCGACAGGACCCGCATGAAGCCGGCAAGGCACACGATTTCGATCCGTGCCGCTTCGAGTGCGGCGGCGAGTGCGGCCTCGAATGCGGGCCGGGTTTTTCCGGCGGATGCAATTGCCACGGCCGGAACACCGGCGGCGGTCGCGCGGGCGAGAGCCGGGGCGTCGACGACGTTGCTGACGACCAGAGCGATCGCCGCGGGGTAGGCGGGGGCGCCGGCGGCTTCGATCAGCGCGGCCATATTGGAGCCGCGCCCCGAGACGAGTACCGCGACGCGCTTCTTCCCGCTCATGCCGCGGAGAGGTCGAGGCTGCCGTCGTAGGTGATCGGCCCGCTCCGCTCTGTCTCGATCGCGCCGATATCGGTCACGATCTCGCCTGCGGCCCGCAGCAGCTCGGCGATCCGCCCGGCCTTGTCGGCGGCGACCGCGAGGACCATTCCCGTGCCGCAATTATAGGTGCGGAGCATCTCGGCCTCCGCGATCCGGCCGAGCCTCGCCAGCCATGCGAAAACCGGCAGAACCGGAACGCGGGCAAGGTCGATCCGCGCGGCCAGTCCCTTGGGCAGCACGCGCGGAATATTGTCGGTGAAGCCGCCGCCGGTGATGTGCGCCATCGCGTGGACGCCGCCGACTTCGCGGAGCACACGGAGAAGCGGGCGAACGTAGATGCGCGTCGGCGTCAGCAGCGCCGCGCCGAGGCTCCCCGGACCGAACGGCGCCGGCGCCGACAGGTCGAGCCGGTGGTCGGCAACGAGCTTGCGGACCAGCGAGAAGCCGTTCGAATGGATGCCCGACGAGGCGAGCGCCAGAATGCGGTCCCCGTCTGCGACATCGCGCGGGAGGACCTCGCCGCGCTCGACGGCACCGACCGCAAAGCCGGCAAGATCGAAGTCCTTGCCGGCATACATGCCCGGCATCTCGGCGGTCTCGCCGCCGATCAGGGCCGCGCCCGCCTGCCGGCATCCTTCCGCGATGCCGCCGACGATCCGCGCGCCGGCGTCGGGGTTGAGCCTTCCGGTCGCGAAATAATCGAGGAAGAAGAGCGGCTCGGCGCCCTGCACGATCAGGTCATTGACGCTCATCGCGACGAGGTCGATTCCGACCGTGTCGAGGATGCCGGTCTCGATCGCGAGCTTCAGCTTGGTGCCGACGCCGTCCGTGGCGGCGACCAGAACCGGGTCGCGGTAGCCGCAGGCGGCAAGGTCGAAGAGCCCGCCGAACCCGCCGATCTCGGCGTCGGCGCCCGGCCGGCGGGTGCTTCGCACGATCGGCTTGATCGCCTCGACCAGAGCGTTACCCGCGTCGATATCGACGCCGGCGCCGGCATAGGTCGAATAGAGCCCGCTGATCGCGTCGGACATTTGCCCGGAATCTCTCCGATTTGGCGGCGGCGATACCACAGGAGAGGGCGAAAGCAAGCGCCGGGCCGCTGCGGCTTGGCAAGGGCGCCCGGCGGTGCCATTTCTACCCCTCCGCGGGGGCAGTCGAGGACGGACTTGTTCGTCACCATTCCCAATCTCATTTCGATCGGGCGGCTCTTCCTGGTGCCCCTGACGATCTGGCTGCTGATCTCCGCGCGGCCGGATCTCGCCTTCTGGGTCTTCCTCCTCGCCGGCTTCAGCGATGCCCTCGACGGATTCCTCGCCCGCCGCTTCAACATGAAGTCGGACCTCGGCGGCTACCTCGATCCGCTTGCCGACAAGGCGCTGCTCATCTCGATCTACGTGACCTTCGCAGCCCTCAACGAGGTTCATGTCTGGGTGACGATCCTGATCGTCACCCGCGACATCCTCATCATCGGCGGCGTCATCATCGCCTGGATGCTCGCCGTGCCGATGGCGATGCGGCCGAACTGGATCAGCAAGGTCAATACACTCGGCCAGATCGTCTATGCGGCGGTGATCCTCGCCGACCTCGCCTTCACGGCGAATCTGACGACGCTGCGCATGGAGCTTGCGTGGGTCGTCGGCGGCCTCACCGTGATTTCGACCTTCGCCTATGCGCTGGAGTTCGTGCGCCACATGGGGGGCGTCGAGGGCCCGGGAACCCCGTCGCCGCCCGCGCGGCCGTGAACCGGGCCGGCCGGACCATGACCGAATCGCCGGTGCCGCCCCGGCAACTCATATTCCCGCTGCCGCACGAAGCCGGCGCGACCCGTGCCGATTTCCTGACCGGTCCGTCCAATGAGGCGGCCGTCGCGCTGATCGATGCCTGGCCGGACTGGCCGGAACGCGGCGTCCTCCTCGCCGGTCCGGTCGGCTCGGGCAAGAGTCACCTTGCCGTCATCTGGCAGCGGCTGGCCGGCGCGACCCTGGTTCGGGCAGGCGATCTGACCGAGGCTGCGGTGGCCGAAGTCAACGGACCGGTCACGGTCGAGGACCTCCATGCGGGGCCGGTCGACGAGCGGGCGCTGTTCCATCTTCTCAACCGCGCCTACGAGCGCCGCCTCGCGGTCCTGATCACGTCGCGCGCCTGGCCGGCAGCCCTGCGGCTGAACTTGCCCGATCTCATCTCGCGCCTCCGCGCCATGCAGCCCGTCGAACTCGGCGAGCCCGACGACGACCTCTTGAAACGTGTGCTCGCCAAGCTCTTCGCCGACCGCCAGCTCGCGGTGGATCGAACCGTGATCGACTATGCCGCCGTCCGCATGGAGCGCTCGCTGGCTGCCGCAGGCGCACTGGTCGAGCGGCTCGACCGCGAGGCGCTCGCCGCCGGGCGGCCGATCACGCGCGGCCTCGCCGGAATTGTCATGGCGGAAATGTTCGACAACCAGCCGGATTTCTGGCCGGAGGAGTAGGGCCGCGGTGGCTGCGCCGGCAACGGCGGCAGGCGGCCGTTGCTATGGCGGGCTTGGGATAATTGTCATAATCCCGGTATAGGGATGATGAGTCCCGATCGAAGCAACCCATGGACCAGAAGACCCCCGACATCGTCACGCCGCGCGAACCCGCCGCTGGCTCGGAGGAGGACGCCGGCAGGCGCCTCCGCCAGCGGCCGGAACGGTTCATCAACCGCGAGCTTTCCTGGCTGCATTTCAACCGGCGGGTCCTTGAAGAGGCGAGCAACCCCAACCACCCGCCGCTCGAGCGGCTGCGCTTCCTGTCGATCTCGGCCAACAACCTCGACGAGTTCTTCATGGTCCGCGTCGCGGGGCTGCGCGGCCAGCAGCGCCAGGGCCTGGCGATGGTCAGCGACGACGGCCAGTCGCTGAGCGAGCAGCTGGCGCGGATCGGCGAGGCGGTTTCGGCGCTCGCCACCGATCAGCAGGCATGCTGGGGCAACCTCCGCGCCCAGCTGGCGGAATTCGGCGTGATGCTGCTCGATGCCGGCCAGATCAGCGACGAGGACCGTCACTGGCTCGAGCATCACTTCCTCGATTCGATCTTCCCGGTCCTGACGCCGCTCGCCATCGATCCGGCCCATCCGTTCCCGTTCATCCCCAATCTCGGGCTGACCGTCGTCCTGCAGCTCGCCCGCAAGGCCGACGGCAAGCGCATGATCGCGCTGATGCGCATGCCGATGACGCTCGACCGTTTCATCAAGCTGCCCTCGACCGAGGCCGGGGTCGACCGCTTCATCAGCCTCGACCAGGCGGTCTCGCTGTTCACCTCGCGGCTGTTTCCCGGCTACGTCGTGGAAGGGCAGGGCGGCTTTCGCGTCATCCGCGATTCGGACATCGAGGTCGAGGAAGAAGCCGAGGATCTGGTCCGCTTCTTCGAGAGCGCGCTGAAGCGCCGCCGCCGCGGCGTCGTCATCCGCCTTGAAGTCGAGGCGGCGATGCCTGAATCGCTCCGCATCCTGGTCGCCACGGCGCTGGGCGTCACCGCCGACGAAGTCTTCCTCGGCCACGGCATGCTGGCGCTGAACGACCTTAGCCAGCTCGTCGCCATCGATCGCCCGGCGCTGAAGTTCACGCCTTACACGCCGCGCTTTCCCGAGCGCATCCGCGACCACCGCAGCGATTGCTTTGCCGCCATCCGCCAGAAGGACCTTGTCGTCCACCATCCGTACGAATCGTTCGACGTGGTCCTCCAGTTCCTGGCGCAGGCGGCCTCGGACCCGGACGTGGTGGCGATCAAGCAGACGCTCTACCGCACGTCCAACGACTCGCCGATCGTGAAACTCCTCGCCGAGGCGGCCGAAAACGGCAAGTCGGTGACGGCCCTCGTCGAATTGAAGGCCCGCTTCGACGAGGCGGCCAATATCCGCTGGGCGCGCGACCTCGAACGCGCCGGTGTCCAGGTGGTTTACGGTTTCATCGAACTGAAGACGCATGCCAAGCTGTCGATGGTGGTCCGCCGCGAGGCCGGCCAGCTCGCCAGCTACTGCCATATCGGCACCGGCAACTATCACCCGGTCACCGCGCGCATCTACACAGACCTGTCCTTCTTCACCGCCGACCCGACGGTCGGCCATGACGTGGCGCGCATCTTCAACTACCTCACCGGCTATTCGGAGCCGGCGGAACTCGAGCGCATCGCGATCTCGCCGCATATGCTGCGCCGGCGCATCCTCGAACTGATCGCCGCCGAGGAGGGCCACGCGCGGGCGGGACGGCCGGGACGCATCTGGATGAAGATCAACGCCTTAGTCGACGCCCAGATCATCGACGCGCTCTACGATGCCAGCCAGGCCGGGGTCGAAATCGACCTCGTCGTGCGCGGCATCTGCTGCCTGCGGCCGGGCATTCCCGGGCTCTCCTCTGGGATCCGGGTCAAGTCGATCGTCGGACGCTTCCTCGAGCACGCCCGCATCTTCTGCTTCGGCAACGGCGCCGGGCTTCCCTCGCCGGAAGCGCTGGTCTACATCGGGTCCGCCGACATGATGCCGCGCAACCTCGACCGCCGCGTCGAGGCGATCGTGCCGGTTCTCAACCCGACGGTCCACGAGCAGATTCTCGACCAGATCATGGTAGCCAACCTCGCCGACAACCAGCAGAGCTGGGCGGTCCTGTCCGACGGGTCCTCGCAGCGGATTGCGCCGAAGAAGGGCGAGACGGCGTTCAACGCCCACCAGTATTTCATGACCAATCCCAGCCTCTCCGGCCGCGGCAAGTCGCTCAAGGCCGACGCGCCCAGATCGCTCCGCAAGCGTGGCAAGTCGAACTAGCGTCATCGAGCGCGAACTGGCCCCGGGCCGCCTCGACGGAGGCGGACCGGTGGCCATTGTCGACATCGGCTCGAACTCGGTCCGACTTGTCGTTTACGAGAAGCTCGGCCGGTCGGCGACGCCGCTCTTCAACGAGAAGGAACTGTGCGGCCTTGCCAGGGGCCTTGCCGGCCGGGGCCGCCTTGACCCGGAGGCGATGGCCTCGGCGCTGGTGGCGCTCCGCCGCTTCCGGGCGCTGACCGACCAGATGCGTGTCTCGGCCACGCACGTGCTCGCCACGGCGGCGCCGCGCGAGGCGTCGAACGGCGCCGAATTCATCGCGGCGGTCGAGCAGGTGATGGGGGTCAAGGTCCGCCTGCTCTCCGGACCGGAGGAGGCGCGTCTTTCCGCCCTCGGGGTCATCTCCGGCATCCACCAGCCCGACGGCGTCGCCGGCGACCTCGGCGGCGGCAGCCTTGAAGTCGTCGATGTCCGGCGCGGCGAGATCGGCACCGGCGAGACCTTTCCGATCGGCGGCCTGCGGCTCGAAGAGGCCTCTGAGAAGACCTTGAAGAAGGCGGAGAAGATCGTCGCCGATGCGCTCGCCGGCTCGTCTGTCCTGCAGAAGGGCGAGAAGCGGCAGTTCTACGCGATCGGCGGGACGTGGCGCTCGCTGGCGCGGCTGCACATGCGGCAAAAGGGCTATCCGCTGCATGTCATGCACCAATATTCCATCGAGGCCGACGAGGCCTCGGACTTCTGCCGCATGGTTCTACGGCGCGACATCGCCTCGCTCGACTCGATCGAGGTGGTTTCGCGCAATCGCTGGCCGCTGCTGCCCTACGGCGCGGCGGTGCTCGACCAGGTGATCAAGCTGATGCGGCCGACCGAAATCGTCATGTCGGCGCTGGGCGTCCGCGAGGGGCTGCTCTACGACCTTCTGCCGGCCGACGAGAAGGCGCGCGATCCGCTGATCGTGGCCTGCGAGGAACTGGCCTTCCTCCGCTCACGCTCGCCGCGCCATGTCGCGGAACTCGCGCCCTGGTCGGAGGGCGTCTTTGCGGCAATCGGCCTCGACGAGACGCCGGAGGAGGCGCGGCTCCGCCGGGCCGCCTGCCTGCTTGCCGATATCGGCTGGCGCGCACACCCGGAATATCGCGGCGAGCAGAGCCTCAACCTCATCGCGCATGCCGCCTTCATCGGCATCGACCATCCCGGCCGCGCCTATCTGGCGCTGGCCAATTTCTATCGCCACGAGGGCCTGATCGACGAGGCGCTCTCGCCGCACATCCGCGAACTAGCGACCACCCGCCTGATGGAGCGGGCGCGGGCGCTCGGCGCGACGCTGCGAGTTGCCTACCTGATCTCCGGCGCGACGCCGGATGTCGTGGGACGGACCCGCGTCGAGGCGAGGGGGAGGGCGCTCACGCTGGTGCTGCCGCCCGACCTCGCCCCGCTCGGCGGCGCGCGCGTCGAGCGCCGGCTGGCGGCCCTTGCCAAGCTCGCCGGCATGGACCCGGCGATCGCGGTGGAATAGGCGGCGCCGGAATCAGCCGCGCTCGACCGCGACGACGTGGTTGTCGCTGACCGCCAGCGCCAGGCCGCCGCGCTTCAGCTTCAGGGCGGTCTCGCCGAACAGTTCGCGCCGCCAGCCATGGAGGGCCGGCACGTCGGCCGAGTCGTCGTTCGCCAGCGCCTCAAGGTCGTCGACGGTCGCAATCACCTTGGCGGCGACGCCGTGGCTCTCGCTGATCATCTTCAGGAGCACCTTGAGGAGGTCGACCGCGGCGCCAGTGCCGTTCATCGGCGGCCGATGCTTGGGGATGCGCGGCAGCTGGTCGCGGGGCAAAGCGAGCGCCCGGCGGACCGCCGCCAGAATCTCCTCCGCCGGCCGTGAACGCTCGAAGCCGCGCGGGATCGTGCGGAGCTGGCCGAGCGCGGCTGCGCTCGTCGGCTGCTGCTGCGCGATCTCGTAGATGGCATCGTCCTTGATGACGCGCCCGCGCGGCACGTCGCGCGCCTGCGCCTCGCGCTCGCGCCACGCCGCCACTTCTTGGAGGATGGCGAGTTCGATCGGCTTCCGAACGCGCAGCTTCAGCCGCTTCCACGCCTCTTCCGGCTCCATGCTGTAGGTGTCCGGCGAGGTGAGTACTTCCATCTCCTCGCGTACCCATTCGGTCCGTTTCTGCTCGGCAAGCCGCTGGGAAAGCGCGGCATAGACGTCGCGAAGGTGGGTCACGTCGGCGAGCGCGTATTCAATCTGCCGCTCGGAGAGAGGCCGCCGCGCCCAGTCGGTGAAACGCGACGACTTGTCGAGCCGGGCCCCGGTAAGCTTGCCGACCAACTGGTCGTAGCTCACGGAATCGCCAAAGCCGCAGACCATGGCCGCGACCTGGGTGTCGAAGACCGGGTGCGGGATGAGCCCGCCGAGGTGGTGGACGATCTCGATGTCCTGGCGCGCGGCGTGGAAGACTTTCAGGACCTTCTCGTTGCCCATCAGGCGAAAGAACGCGTCGAGCTCGATTTCCGGCGCCATCGCATCGACGATCACCGCTTCTTCCGGGCTGGCGATCTGGATGACGCAGAGCTTCGGCCAATAGGTCGTTTCCCGCATGAACTCCGTGTCGACCGTCACGAAATCGAATCGGGACAAACGCCTACAGGCCGCCACGAGCTCCGTGGTGGTGGTGATGATCGACATGCCTCCCTATAACGCACACAAATCGGCTTGTCGCGGACGAAAAAGACGCACGATATCAAGAGCTTGGGATTTAGGAATCCGGCGACGACGGGGGTCCTCGCGCGGCGAAGGGCGAGGACCGACCGTCCTATTCAAGCGAGTCGGCGGACCCTGTCCATCCGGTCGTCATTCCGGCCAGGGCCGAAGGGCCGGCGCGGGGTGGCGTCAAGGACCTGCCGCCCCGGCTTCCCGGGCCGGGTCAGGCGTGGAGAACCCCGGATCGCGCGCCGTCCGGCCCCGGCGCCCGTGCCGTGGTCGGCCCGAAAACCGCCTCGAATTCACGGCGGAGCACGATGTCCACCTGGCGCATCGTGGCACTGACGCCGAGATCGGCGAGGCTCGTGACGCCCTGGCTGCGAATGCCGCAGGGAACGATCCCGCCGAAATTGGCGAGATCGGGCGCGACGTTCAGGGCGATGCCGTGAAAGGTGACCCAGCGGCGGACCCGAATGCCGATTGCGGCGATCTTGTCCTCGCGGCCCTCGCCCTTGTCGGGGCGCGGCACCCAGATGCCGACGCAGTTGCGGCGCCGGCCGGCAGCGATGCCGAAGGCGCCGACGGTGCGGATCACCCATTCCTCGAGCGCCGTCACTAACCGGCGGAGGTCGGGCCGGCGGCGGTTGAGGTCGAGCATGACGTAAGCGACGCGCTGACCGGGGCCATGATAGGTGTACTGGCCGCCCCGCCCTGACGGGTAAACCGGCAGGCGACCGGGCTCGAGAAGGTCGGAGGCTCTGGCGCTGGTGCCGGCGGTATAGAGGGCAGGGTGCTCGACCAGCCAGACCTGCTCCGTCGCCGTGCCGGCAGCGATGGCGCCGACCCGCGCTTCCATCGTCGCGACCGCATCGGGATAGGCGACCGGGGCCGAAGCTGCCGCCCATTCCACGGCCGGCAGGCCGAGGGCAGAGGGCATCATCGTGACGGCGGGGTCGGGGCGGTCGAGCATCGACGGAACCTTCGGCAAAGTCCGGAATTGCAGCCAGACATATAGGCCTTTCACAGGACGGCCGCGATGATCCGCAAGCTCAAGTCGGGCAAGTATCGCCTCTATTCGCGCAAGCCGGACCCGAAGACCGGCAAGCGCCGCAATCTCGGCACCTTCTCCACGCGCGCCGCCGCGGAGAAACACGAGAAGGAAGTCCAGTACTTCAAGCGGCACTGATCCCGTCCGGCCGTCCTTGTCTCACCCCCCGCGGTTTGTTACATGAGGCGCGCTTTTTCGCGGTCGTGGCGGAACTGGTAGACGCGCAGCGTTGAGGTCGCTGTGGGGCAACCCGTGGAAGTTCGAGTCTTCTCGACCGCACCATAAAGCAACCGAAACGGCGGCCCGCAGCCGCCGTTTTGATTCTCCGGGCCTCGTCGCGCCATATGTCGCGGGGCAGGGAATTGTTATCGTCCTTTGCCGTGCAAATCGGATAAGAACGGCCCCGCAGAGTCGTTCGGGGTGGGCCGTCTGGCCCGAAGGCGGGGATGACCAAACCAGTTCGGGTCGGGGTTGTCGGGACCGGCGTTTTCGGTTCCCACCATGCCCGCCACTATGCGGAAAAGCCGGAAGCGCATCTGGTCGCGGTGGTCGACAACGACCTGGCGCGGGCAGAAGCGGCAGCGGCGCGGCATGGCGTCGTGCCGCTTGCCGACCACAAGGCGCTGGTCGGCCGGGTCGACGCGGCCTCCGTGACCGTCCCCGCCAGCCTTCATCACAATGTCGCCGCCGACCTCATCGATGCCGGCATCCATCTCTTCGTCGAAAAGCCGCTCGCCGCGACAGCCCGCGAGGCAGCCGACCTCATGCGGCGCGCCGAGCGCGCCGGGGTTGTCCTGCAGGTCGGACATATCGAGCGCTTCTCGCCGGCGTTCCGTGCGCTGCGCGACCGGGTCTCGGCGCCGACCGCAATGCGCTTCGTCCGGCACACATCGTGGAACGGACGCTCGACCGACGTCGACGTGGTGCTCGACCTGATGATCCACGACATCGACCTCGCCCTCGAATTGGCGGGCGCGCCCGTCGTTGCCGTCAAGGCGGAGGGCCGATCGGGACGGTCATCGAGCAATGACGAAGTGGAGGCCGAACTGCACTTCGCCAGCGGCTGCCGCGTGACGCTGTCGGCAAGCCGGGTTTCCTCCAAGGCGATGCGCCTGGCGTCGGTCACGGCGGGGGACCGCGAATTCATCGCCGATCTGGCGGGACAGTCGCTCACCATTCGTGACCGTGGCGGCGAGGAGACGGTCGCCATCGGCGCGGTCGACAATCTCGGAGCGGAAATCGCGGCGTTTCTGGCCAGCGTCGGCGGCGGGCCGCAGCCCGAAGTGGACGGCCGTGCGGGCCTCAGAGCGGTGGAGACGGCCGAGATGATCCTTGCCGCGATCAAAGCGGGGCAGCAGCCGGAACGGAAGGCGTCATGAAAGCACGGAGCACGATAGCCCTGGTGCCGCGCACGGCGGAGAAGCGGATCGCGCTGTTCGACCTGCAGCGACAGCGGCGCCGCCTCAATGACAATCTCCGCACGCGCATGGATACGGTGCTGGCTCACGGTCAGTTCATCCTCGGACCGGAAGTCGAACAGCTTGAGAAACGCCTGTCGGCGTATTGCGGCGTGGGGCACACGATCGCCGTCTCGAGCGGGCGCGACGCGCTGATGATCGCGCTGATGGCGCTGGACGTGGGACCGGGCGACGCCGTTTACGTCCCGGCCTTCACCTTTGCCGCGACCGCAGGGTCGGTCGCCTCGGTCGGGGCAACGCCGGTCTTCGTCGATGTGCTGGCAGACACGTTCAACATGGACCCGGACGACCTCGAACGGGCGGTGCGCGAGACCGCCGAGGCGGGAACGCTCCGTCCGCGGGTGGTGATGCCGGTCGATCTCTACGGGCTACCGGCCGATTACGCCGCCATCGCGCGGATTGCGGCGGAGCACAATCTCACGGTTCTTGCCGACGCGGCGCAGAGCTTCGGCGGGGGCATCGGCAACCGGCGGGTCGGGGCGCTGGCGCCGGTCAGCGCTACCAGTTTCTATCCGACCAAGCCGCTCGGCTGCTACGGCGACGGCGGCGCGGTATTGACCGAAGACGCGGCCGTGGCCGAGGCGGTGCGGGTGATCCGCTCGCATGGCCGCTCGGGCGACGGCGACGAGGCGGTGCGCCTCGGGCTGACCGGCCGGCTCGACACGCTGCAGGCGGCAATCCTCCTCGCCAAACTCGACGTGTTCGAAGACGAGCTGCGGCGCCGGCGCGAGATTGCGGCCCGCTACTCGGACGCGCTTGCCGGGATCGCGAGCGTGCCGACGGTTCCGCGCGGGATGAACAGCGCGTTTGCCCTCTACACGATCCGGGTGGAGGAGCGGGACAGGGTGCGGGCCGAGCTCGACCGGCTCGGGGTAGGCACCGGCCTCTTCTATCGGCTCGCGCTCCACCAGCACCCGGCCTTTCGCAATATCGCCAAGCGGCCCCTGCCGGTTGCCGAGCAGCTGGCCGGCGAGGTGCTGAGCCTTCCGGTCCATCCCGACCTCGACGACGACGAAGTCGATGCGGTCATCGCCGCGGTGAGCCAGGTGCTCAGTCACCGCGGCGTGTGACCGGCATCACTGACGCAGCGCCGATCCCAACCTAAATGACACCTCCATCGAGGCCGCCCGCCCGAGCGGGCGGTCTGAACTGGAGGACGCCAAAATGAACACTCTTTCGGGCATCAAGAGCATTGCCCACGCGGCTTACAACCGGGTGGTCGAAGCGCGCCGCCGGCGGGAAGCCCTGCGGGTCATCGAGCGCCTGCCCCCGCATATCCGCAAGGACATCGGCTACCTCGGCTATCCCGATATCGGGAACACCGTGTAGGCCAACATCATGAAATACGGCTGCGGCGGGAAGCCGGGCCAATGGTCCGGCTTCCCGCATTTTTGAGGGGTGCTATCATCGCCGCGGCGGCTGTCTTGTGGAGTGCTTCGGTGATGAAAGAGCTTTTTCCCCCTGCCGTAACCGGGCGCGTCGTCCGCGCGTTTTCCGCCCTCGCGTTTGTCCTTCTGCTCTCGACCGCCAGCGCAATCGCGCAGGATACCCCGCAGGAGGAAGTGCCGGCCCCGATCTTTCAGGAGATGATGATCAAGTCGGCCCTCATGACCTTCAACGACGCCAACATCACCGGAAACTACACCGTCCTTCAGGAGAGCCTCGCCAAACCGTTCCGCGACCAGTACTCGGCAGACAAGCTGAAGGAGGTCTTCAAGCCGTTCGCGGACAACCACATCTTCATCAACGCGATCGTCGTCGCCAAGCCGGTGCTGACCGAACCGGCACGGATCGACGAGCGGGGCGCGCTTCTCCTGCACGGCTATTTCGACGTCTCGGAAGTGTCGCGCGTGACCTTCGCGCTCGACTACCTCATCTCGGAGGGCGTCTGGAAGGTGATCAATATCCAGGTGAAGGTCGGCAAGCCGGGCGCCAATTAGGGCCGGAAATCGTCGGCGCATTAAGGATTTGTTAAGCGCTCCGGCCGGCATCCTCGCGCACCCGAGGCGCGAATCTGGCCATGACGATCGACGTCCAAACCCTGTTCGTGGTTGTCGCGCTCAACGCGACGCTCGTCGGGGGCGTGTTCCTCGCGGCCTGGCTCCGCGATCGGACGAGCCGCGTGCCCCTTCTGGCGGGGCTGGCTGCGCTGCAAATGGCGGCGGGAGTGACGCTCCTCGTCCTGCGCGGGAGCATTCCGGACCGCCTGTCGATCGACATCGCCAACGATCTCTGCACGCTTGGCCTCGGAACCGCGTGGGCTGCGGCACGCAGTCTCGTCGGCCGCCGAGCGCACTGGGCGATTGTCGCGGCGGGCGCGGTTCTCTGGCAGGTCGCCTGCCTGGTTCCCGCCTTCCATGAGGAAGTTGCCTACCGCGTCGCGCTGACCTCGGCATTCGCCGCCGGCTATGTGTTCGCCGCGGCATGGGAACTCCTCAAGCCAAGGCGGGAAGTTTCCGGGGCGGTGCGGGGACTCGGCTATCTCTGTCTCGCGCACGGGCTGGTCGTCACGGTGCGTGCCGTCCACGCGATTGTCGGCGGTCCGATCACCGGCCCGTTCGAGGGCGGTACGGTGCAGCGGATCCTGCTGCTCGAGCCCGTCCTCATGCTTGTAGCGCTGTCGCTGTTCGGCGTGCGCATCGTGCGCGAGCGGACGGAGAACGAGCTGCGGCGGAACGCCGAGACCGACGCGCTCACCGGAGTGATGAACCGGCGGAAATTCTTCGCCGCGGCCGAGCGCTGCACGGAGACGGCGTTGTCGGCAGGCGGCCAGGCGGCGCTCCTGCTCTTCGACCTCGATCACTTCAAGGCGGTGAACGACCGCTATGGTCACATGGCAGGAGACGCGGCGCTCGGGGCGTTTGCCGGCGTTCTGCGACGCTCGATCCGCTCCACCGACCTGGTCGGGAGAATCGGGGGGGAAGAATTCGCGGTCCTCCTTCCCGGCGTCGATCCGGTGACGGCGAGCGTGATCGCCGAGCGTATCCGCCTCGACTTCGGCACCGAGGGAATCGTCCACGACGGCGTGGTCATTCCGGCGACGGTGAGCGTCGGCGTGGCGACCGCCAAGGGGCCGGAAAGCAATCTCCCCGCGATGTTCGCGACAGCCGATCGTGCGCTCTATGAAGCAAAACGGGGCGGGCGCGACCGGGTCGAAATGGCGATGGCACTGGCAAGCTAGGAGCGCGAAATGGAGAGATATCGCCTGAAGGCGGACGGCCGGATCGTCGCCATCGGTGCCGACGGCAACGAGCGGCCGGCGATCGCGCCGCCCGAGTTGCGCGCCCCGGTTCCCGACGCGCGCAGCATCAGGACGCGGATTGGCCTCAGCCAGTCCCAGTTCGCGGCGCGGATCGGCGTGCCGGTCGATACGGTGCGCAACTGGGAGCAGGGAAAGCGCTCCCCGCGCGGTCCTGCCCGGGCGCTCCTCAAGGTCATCGAAAGCGCGCCCGACCTTGCCTTCGCCGCGCTGAAGAGCTGACCGCACCGGCGCGGCGCTTGACGGCCGCCATGCCGCCGCGCTTCCTTCCGGCATCAGGGGGAAAAGTGCCGGCGTGCGAACGATCGAAGCGAACGGGGCGAACATACCGGCAATCGGCCTCGGCACATGGCCGATGAGCGGCGAGGAATGCGCGCGGGCGGTGAGCACTGCGCTTCGGGCCGGCTATCGCCACGTCGACACGGCGAAGAGCTATGGCAACGAGGACGCCGTCGGCGACGGGATCCGCGCTGCGGGAGTTCCGAGAAACGAGATCTTTCTCACCACCAAGGTGCCGGCGGAACTTGCCGGCGGCGCCTTTCTCAGAGCTCTCGAAGGGAGCCTCGACCGGCTCGGTGTCGACTATGTCGATCTCGCCCTGATCCACTGGCCGAGCCGGCACACGCCGATGCGCGAGACGATCGGCGCGCTGAATGAGGCGAGGCGACGCGGCCTCGCCAAGCACATCGGCGTCTCGAATTTCACGGTGCAATTCCTTGCCGATGCCTGGGCGGTGACAAGCGAGCCGCTCGCCGCGAACCAGTGCGAGTATCATCCCTACCTCAACCAGGACCGGCTGATTGCCGCGACCCGGGCCAAGGGCATGGCGTTCATCGCCTATTGTCCGGTCGGGCGCGGACTGGCGTTCGACGAACCCGTGGTCCGGTCGATCGCGGCCCGGCACAAGATGACGCCGGGTCAGGTGGTCCTTGCCTGGGAGCTGCAGCAGGACGGCGTCGCCGTCATTCCGAAGAGCGGCGACCCGGACCGGATCAGGGAGAACCTTGCGGCCGCGGACTTCACGCTCGATGCCGAGGAGATGAAGGCGGTCAGCGCGCTCACCCGAACGCGGAGCGAGCGGATCTGTCCGTCTTCCTGGGTGCCCTGGGACTAGCTCAGTTCCCGGCTTTCACCGCGCGGCCGGCGGTATTCAGATCGCGGTATTCCTGGAGGAGGCTCGCGCCCTTGGCATCGAACAGGTCGGCCAGTCGCCAGCCGGCGGCCGTCTTGAGGAGGGAGAGTCTGACCGTCTCCTTCCGCCCGGAATTGCTGAAGGTCACCACGACCGTATTGGTCATGAGGTCGCCCGATTTCGGCGCCGCGAACTTCAGGCCCTTCAGGTCCCAATCCTGCGACTGGGTGAGCGGATCATAGTCGACCGCATAGTCGAGGTCGGAACTGTAGGACGCATTCTCCTTGACCACGGCGGCGAATTCGGCGGTGAGGTATTGTGCCATCGCGGCATCGCTCGCGACGACGTCGCCCCATTTGTTGTGAAGCGCGTAGAGCGACTTGGCGAAGGCGATCGCCGGATCGTCGGCGGCGAGCGACGGCATGGTCGCGAGCAGCAGTCCGCCGAAAGCAGCAGCGACGGCGGCCCGCCGTGTGATACAAATGGCCATGCGATCCTTGTTCTCCCCCGGTGAAGCGGGCGATCCTATCCGCGGGATGTCCGGCGGGCGAGGGGGCGCGATGCTCGTGGCCGCATTTGTCGCGATCACATCGCTGCCGGCCCTTGCCGCGGACCTGACGCCGGCGCATCCGTGCGGGACTTCGCCATCCGACTGGTGTCCGGCGCCGGAGGGCGACCCGTGCGGCCGGCACATGGACGCCGCGTCCTGCCGGGCGGACCCTGCCTGCTACGCGATGCCTTACCGCGGGGAGTCCATGATCGCCTGCATTCTCGATGGCCGCGGCTTCGCCTCGAACTGCCCGACGGTCGGCTGCACGTCGGTTCCGCCGAAACGCTAGGCGCGCCATGGTCGCTCCGAAGATCACCGGGTTCTTCGACGAGGAGACCAGCACGGTCAGCTACCTGGTCGCCGACCCCGCCACCAGGCACGCCGCAATCATCGATCCGGTGCTCGACTACGACCCAGCAAGCAGCCGCGTTTCGGTCGCCTCGGTCGATCGCATCCTGATGGCCGCGGACGCCGACGGGCTCGCAATCGACTGGGTTCTGGAGACGCATGCGCACGCGGACCACCTGTCAGGGGCGGCGGTGATCCGCGAGCGCACCGGCGCGCGGGTCGCGATCGGCGAGCATATCGGGCAGGTGCAGGCGATCTTCGCCGACATCTTCAACCTCAACGACATTTCAAAGGCGGGGACCGAGTTCGACCGCCTGCTCGCCGACGGCGAGACAATTCAAATCGGCGAACTGACCGTCAGGGTCATGCACACGCCCGGACACACGCCGGCCTGCGTCTCCTATCTCGTTGGCGATGCGGTGTTCGTCGGCGACACGCTGTTCATGCCGGACTACGGCACGGCGCGCGCCGACTTTCCGGGCGGGAGCGCGACCGCGCTCTTCCGGTCGATCACCCGGCTCCTGGCGCTGCCAGCCGAGACGCGCGTCTTCCTCTGCCACGACTACCGGCCCCCAGGACGCGACCGGACGGAATTCGCCACGACCATTGCGGCCGAGCGCCAGAACGTGCAACTGGCCGGTCTCAGCGAAGCGGAGTTCGTTGCCGCGCGCGATGCCCGCGACCGTGAACTGCCGGCGCCGCGGCTTCTCCTTCCGTCGATCCAGGTCAACATCCGGGCCGGCCGCTTTCCCAAGGCGGAATCGAACGGCGTCTCCTATCTGAAGATACCGCTCCGGCGCCGCTGATGCCGCTCGGATCGGTCCGTCATGGCCCTGGAAATCGGCCCTTCGTGGGGGGCTCGCGACGCCCGGACGGCCCGGTTTCGCTTCGAAATGTCAAGCCGTGACTTGCCACAGGACCGGTGGTAATAACCCCGCCCGCTGCGCAGCCGCAGTGCAACAACGGCTTCCATGATGGCCAATCCGATGCCGGGTCCTTCCGGGGCCGCGGCTCCCGCCAGTGGGAACGGTCATTCCCATTCTTCTTCTGGCTTCTGGGCGTTGACGATCGGGTCGGTCGGTGTCGTCTATGGCGACATCGGCACGAGTCCGCTCTACGCATTCCGTGAGGCGCTGCGGGAGTCGTCCGAGATCGGAGGAGCCGGTCAGGAGGTCGCGATCTTCGGGATTCTCTCGCTGATCCTGTGGTCGCTGATCCTCGTCGTCTCGATCAAATACGTGCTGATCCTCCTGCGCGCCGACAATAACGGCGAGGGCGGCACGCTCGCCCTGATGGCGCTGGCGCAGCGGGCCCTCGGCCGCGTCAGCACGACGGTTCTGTTCCTCGGCGTCGTCGCGGCGGCGTTATTCTACGGCAATGCGGTGATCACTCCGGCGCTTTCGGTCCTCTCCGCGGTCGAGGGCCTCGAAGTGGCGGCGCCGCGGCTCGAATCCTTCGTGATGCCGCTCAGCATCCTGATCCTGCTCGGCCTGTTCCTCGTCCAATCGCGCGGCACCGCAAAGGTGGCGGCGTTCTTCGGCCCGGTGATGACGCTGTGGTTCGTCGTGATCGGCGTGCTCGGCGCCATCCACCTGGCGCTCAACCCGGGCATCCTTGCCGCCGTCGATCCGAGGTACGGGATCAGCTTCCTTGCCGATCACGGCGTGATCGGGCTGTTCACCCTCGGCGCGGTCTTCCTTGCGGTCACCGGCGCCGAGACGCTCTACGCCGACCTCGGCCATTTCGGCCGGAAGCCGATCCAGACGGCATGGGTGATCCTCGTTCTCCCGGCGCTCGTTCTCAACTATTTCGGCCAGGGCGCGCTCGTCCTTCGCATGCCGCGGACAGCGGAGAATCCGTTCTTCCTGATGGTGCCCGACTGGGGGCAGATCCCGATCGTCATCATCGCGACCGGCGCCACCGTGATCGCGAGCCAGGCCGTCATCACCGGCGCCTATTCGATGAGCCGGCAGGCGATCCAGCTCGGGCTCCTGCCGCGCCTCGAGACCCGCCACAC
>DASRGK010000104.1:0-17774 GCA_035651055.1 Bauldia sp. | reverse complement strand
CAAGAGGAGAAGCCCTCCCCCGCAAAGGGGGGAGGGAACGCCACCTTGAGAGCGGGTTTCTCCGACCGCTGCGAACCGGACGAACCGAACTGCCCGAGCAAGAAGAGGCGCCATCCCTCCCCGGCACGGGGAGGGGGGACCGCACGCTAGCCCGGGGGATGGGGTCGCCCGCCACAAGACATCGCGGCCAGTAGCCCGTGCAGCGCGCTCAGGGCTTCCTCTTCATCCTGCCGGCGATCATCGTCCTCGCGCTCCTCGTCCTCTACCCGATCGCCTATACCGGGCTCCTCAGCGTCACCGACGAGACCGGCAACTACGTCGGGCTCGCCAACTACACGGCCGTCGTCGGCGCCCGCATGACCGCGACCGCGGTCCGCAACACCGTCTATTACGTCGCCGTCTCGATCGTCTTCCAGGTCGTGCTCGGCACCGCCGCCGGCATCCTGCTCAACCAGCGTTTCCGCGGCCGCGCGCTGGTCCGCGCCGTCGCCCTTCTTCCGTGGGTCGTGCCGGGCATCGTCGCGGCAACGACCTGGGCGTGGATGTTCCACACCGAGTTCGGGATCATCAACTACGCGCTGACCTCGACGGGAATTGTCAGTTCCCCGGTCGGCTGGCTGACCGACCGCGACATCGTCATGCCGGCGCTGATCGCGATCAACGTCTGGAAGCTCTTTCCCTTCGTCGCGGTCATGGTGCTCGCCGCCCTCCAGGCGGTGCCGAACGAGCTTTACGAATCGGCCCGCATCGACGGCGCCAATTTCTGGCATGAGGTGCGCCACGTCATGCTGCCCCAGATCCGGCCGGTGCTGGTCGCGATCACCCTCCTCCTCATCATCTGGGGCCTCAACGCGATCACCATCATCTACACGATCACGCGCGGCGGCCCCGCCAACCGCACCCTCATCACGCCGATCCAGATCTTCCGCTACGCCTTCGAATCGTTCGACTTCAACGGCGCCGCGGCGCTCTCCGTGATGTTCTTCCTGGTGGCGCTGGTCTTCGTCGCGATCTACATCAAGCTTTTCGCCACCGAGCGCGACGGGCGGCTGACATGAAGCGCTCGTGGGCCGGCGGCATCGCCATCTTCGCCAGCGCGGCGCTCCTCGTCTTCGTCGCCATTTTCCCGTTCCTGTGGATGGCGCTTTCCTCGGTGAAGACGCTTCGCGAACTCTATACCGTCCCGCCGATCTGGTTCCCGGAAGCGTTGACCTTCGACAACTACGCCAAGGTCCTCTTCAATTCGAACATCCCGCGCTACTTCCTCAACTCGACGATCATCTCGGTCGGCTCGACCGCCGTCGCCCTCGCGGTCGCGATCTTCGCCTCCTACGGCTTCGCCCGCTTCAATTTCCGCGGCAAAGCGAGCGCCCAGGCCTTCATCCTGGTCGGCCAGCTCCTGCCGACGGCGGCGATCATCGTCCCGCTCTTCATCATCCTGCGCTGGTTCGGGCTGGTGAATTCCTACCTCGGCCTGATCCTTGTCTATACGATCATCACCCTGCCGCTGTCGGTCTGGATGCTGACCAGCTACTTCCGCGCGATTCCCTTCGAGTTGGAGGAGGCCGCGATCATCGACGGCTGCTCGCGCCTCGGCGTCCTCTTCCGCATCACCCTGCCGCTGTCGCTGCCCGGCCTCGTCGCGGTCATCGTCTATGCGTTCGTGACCACCTGGAACGAGTTCATCTTCGCGCTGGTCTTCGCGCAGGACTTCCGCGTCAAGACGCTGCCCATCGGGATCGCCGAGTTCTCGACCGAGTTCAACACCGACTGGGGCGCCGTCATGGCCGCCTCGATGGTGATGACCGTGCCGGTCGCGCTCGTCTTTTTCGGCATGCAGCGCCTGTTCGTCGGCGGCCTCACCGCCGGCGCGGTAAAAGGCTGATCGGCGCGGCTCGCACCCGTCTGCGCCTGGCTACCCGTTATCCTCTCTCACTACCTGTCATCCCCGCGAAAGCGGGGGACCCAGTATCCGCGAGGTGCCAGGATTGCGCGCTCGGCTGGACGCGTCTTTTCTTGGTCGAACGTCTCGATTACTGGTTCCCCGCTTTCGCGGGGATGACGGTTAGAGGCTTACTACCGCTTCAAATCCGCACCCTCGCTGAACGGCCGCGGCAGCCACGATCCGTCCGCCGGGACGCCGGCGCGCCGGAACAGCCCGTCCCGCGCGTCATCGACCCGGCGCCGGAGTGCGCCGAGTTCCACATCGAGCAGCCGGCCGCGGCGTTTCCGCACCCGCCCCGCCACCATCACCGTGTCGACGTTGCCGGCATGCGCCGATTCCACGATCGCCCCGACCGGGCTGTTCATCGGAATGAGGTTGAGGCTGTTGGTGTCGACGAGGATGATGTCCGCCTCCTTGCCGGGCGAGAGCGACCCGGTCTTGTCGGCGAGGCCCGCCGCCCGCGCCCCTTCGATCGTCGCGAATTCCAGCACCTCGCGCGAGGTGAGCGGCAGCGGGTCGACGATCCGCTTCTCTTCCAGGGCCTTGCCGTTCACCACCGCGCGCGTCCCGGCAAGGAGCGTCCGCATCGCGCCGAACATGTCGCCGGCGATCGAGGTGACGATGTCGATGGAAATGCTCGGGCGCACGCCGACGGCGAGCAGCTTCAGCGTCGCGAGGAACCCGTGCCCCATCTGCAGTTCGACCTCGGGCGAGATCGATGCGGTCGCGCCGCTCCTCCCGATCAGGGCGAAGTCCTCGTCGGAAAGCGTGTTGCAGTGGACATAGGTGATGTCGTCGCCGAGAAGGTTCCGGCTGGCGAGCTGGGCGACGGGCCGCGTCGTCCCCCAGACGCCGTCGCCGACATGGACGGTGATCCGCAATCCGAGGTCGCGCGCCCGCTTGAACTCGTCCTCGGTGATGTCGAGCGTCGTGAACTGCGGCCCGCGCGGCGCGAAAGCCATCGTCAGGAGCTGGTCGTCCGAGGAGAAATGCGTCTTCCGTACGCGCGCGATGTCAGCGAAGTTGGTGGGGAGGCGGCTCGGCGGAATCCACTCGTCGTTGGCGTTGCCGTAGCCGAACACGCCGCGGATGCCGGCGTCGCGCAGGCCGCGGATCGCCTCGTCGGCATGGTCGGGCGAATTGTTGTTGTGCGACCAGTCGTAGAGGGTGGTGATCCCGGCATCGATCGCCTCCAGCGCCCCGAGGTGGTTGGCGACGAACATGTCGTCCGGCGTGTAGAGCCGGCCCATCACCCCGCGGATGCCGGCGAAATACTGCGCGAGCGTCCAGTCGACCGCGGTTGCCCGCAGGAGCGACTGCCAGGTATGCCGGTGCGAGTCGACGAAACCGGGCAACGCGATCATCCCCCCGGCATCGATGATCTCGGCGCCGTCCGCCCGGATCGACGGCGCGATCGAGGCGATGCGGCTGCCCTCGACGAGGATGTCGCCTTGCGGGATGTCGCCCAGCGCCTTGTCCTGCGTCAGGATGGTTGCGCCGCGAATGAGAATCCGGCCCACGCTTTTCCCCCTTTTCTTTCGACCTTAGCTGCCGTGCTCGCCGCCCGAAAGCGGCGGCGCCGGCTTGCACCCTGACCGCGCGCGAAGGATGCTCGGCGCGTCTTGTTCGCCGCCCGGGCAGGGTTCCCTCGCATGCGCCGCGCAATCGTCGTCGGTGGTTCCCTCGGCGGCCTGTTCGCAGCCGCGAACCTCCATCGCACCGGCTGGGACGTGACCGTCCTCGAGCGGAGCGAAGGCCAGCTGGCGGGCCGCGGCGCCCGCCTTGGCGTCCATCCCGGGATGCTGACCGGCCTCCTCGCCGCGGGCGCCCGCGTCGATGGCGCGGTTGGGGTTCCGCTAAGCGGCCGCACCGCCTTTGCCCGCGACGGCACGATAACCGGCGAGTTGCCGATGCCGCAGATCTCCACCTCATGGGCGCGGCTCTATTCGATGCTGAGCGATGCCTTTCCCGAGGAGCGCGTTCGCCGCGGAGACGCGCTCGCGAGCTTCGAGCAGGATGAGAGCGGCGTCACCGCCCGGCTCGCCGACGGCTCGAAGCTCGGCGCCGATGTCCTCATCGGCGCCGACGGCATCCGCTCGACCGTCCGCCGCCAGCTCTTCCCCGAAGTGCAGCTCGAATATGCGGGCTATATCGGCTGGCGCGGCATGGCGTCGGAGGCGGCGTTGTCGCCCGCGGTGCACGCCGCCATCTTCCATCGCTTTGCGTGGCAGCCGCTCCCCGGCGAGCACATCCTCGGTTACCCGGTGCCCGGCGCTAACGATGACCTGACGCCAGGCCGGCGTTTCTATTCCTTCGTCTGGTATCGCCCGGTCGTCGCCGCCGCGCTCCGCGACCTGCAGACGGATGCCGGCGGCCGCTACTACCCGGAGGGCATTCCGCCGCAGGCGATCCGGCCCGAAGTCGTAGCCGCGTTCCGCCGCGACGCCGAGGCGCTTCTCTGCCCGGCCTTCGCCGAGGTCGTTCGCCTGACACCGGAGCCGCTCTTCCAGCCGATCGGCGACCTCGAATCGCCGCGGATGAGCGCCGGCCGGGTGGCGCTTCTCGGCGACGCCGCCTTCACCGCGCGCCCGCATATCGCAAAGGGCGCGATCAAGGCCGGCCACGACGCGATCGAGTTGGCCGCCTCCCTCGCCGAGGACGACGTGGAAGCCGGGCTTCGCCGCTACGATGCGGTCCGCCGGCCGGCGAGCGCGGCGGTGGTTGCCGGCTCGCGCGCGCTCGGCGCCTATATCGAGGGCAAGGGCGAGCGCAATCCCGACCCGGTCGAGTTCATGCGCGAGAATGGCGGCGTCGATCCGAACGACCGCAGCGACGGCGGCCTCTTCTTCCGCATCCTCCAGGCGGCCGGCTACGCCTGAGAGAGGCGCGCCGCATCGGCGCCGCGGTCGCGCGGCGCGGAGAGGATCGGGTCGAGCACACCGGTCAGCCGGGTCCCGTTGGCGACCATGCGCGCGAGCGGCGGCGCCGCACGCAATGCGCCGATCGTGAAGCGGCGCCCGATCTCCCGCCGAAAGATCGCGGCAACCACTCGCGCCACGCGGAACTGCGGCCCGAGGCCGGCGGCGAAGCTCCGCTGGAACGCCGTTGCCGTCTCGCCGCGAACGAGCGCCCGCGCGGCAAGGATACCCGAGGCGAGCGCCAGCGACGTGCCGTCGCCGGTGAAGGCGGGGATCACCGCCATCTGGTCGCCCACCGGATAGACGCAATCCGCGATCGCTTCGCGCCGGACGTATCCGAAGGGCAGCGACGAAACCGCGGCGGCCCTGGCGTCGACCGCGCGCGCTCCCGCCAGCACGTCCCCGAAATGGGGCGACAGAGCCGCGAAACGATCGAGCTGCGCCCGCCAGTCCGCGCCGGTCTCGGCGAGCCGCGCCGTCTCGATCTGCCAGCAGAGCGAGGCCCGCCCGCCGTCGACCAGGCACGCGCCGACATAGCCACCGGGCAGGAGTACCAGCTGCACGACGCCTTCCAGCGCCGCCCTCGCCGGCGCCGTCAGCTCCATCTGCAGCTTGAACCCGGTGACGGCGCCTGCCGGCCGCTGGCAGCCGCGGAGGTTGTGCTTGCCGGTCGCGAGCGCCGCATGGCGGGCGCGATGCACCTTGCCGTCGGCGCTGACCACCACGCCCCGCCCGTCCGGCGCCAGCCCGGTCACATGGACGCCGCGCCGCAGTTCCGCTCCGGCGGCGGCCGCCGCATCGAGCAACGCCTCGTCGAGCACCAGCCGCGACAGCCCCGCGGCTTCGAAAGGCAGCGCCGCCTCCGCCGCGCTCCTGCCCGCCGCCAGCCGCAGCGAGGTTACGCGGCTGGCGCCGAGCTTGGCCGGGTCGACGCCGAGATGCCGGAGAAGTCCGATCGCCTCGGCGCTGAGGAAATCACCGCAGACCTTCTGCGCGGCGCTGCGTGAGCGCTCGAAAACGAGGACGCTCCGCCCGTTCCTCGCCAGTTCCAGCGCGAAGGCCGCCCCGGCAAGGCCGCCGCCAATCGCGATGGCGTCGGCTTCGGGCATCTCCCACCCCTTTTCCCGGCATCGGGCGGATTCAGGCAGCCGCCTGCTGCCGCCGCGCCGCGATCGCGCGATCCTCCAGGATTATCTTGTAGCGCACCACCGGCAGCCACAGGCAGAGGTAGATCACGGCCATCCCCCAGGCGCCGAAGGCCGCCGGCAGGAGAAACAGTTCGATCACCGTCACGATGTAGTTTGGATGGCGCACGTACCGGTACGGCCCGGTTCGGACGATCGGCGCTCCGTCGAGCGTGACGATCCCGTGCGTCCAGTAGCGCCCAAGCGTCGCGATGATCCAGTAGCGCACCGGCTGGATGAGGATGTAGAGGATGATCAGCGGCCAGATGGGTTGCGCCGTCGGCGGGATGATGAGGAAGAATCCCGCCAGCCACGTGACGTGGACGGCGAGCACCACCCGGATGAACTCGCGTCCCTCCTCGTGCGCGCCCATGGCAAGCAGGCGCCGCGTGTTGATCTGCGAGTAGATCTCTTCCGCGATGCGCTGGACGACGAGGATGATCCCGGCGATCTGCGCCGGTCCGAGAAAGAAGTCAGCCATCACTGGCACTCTGCGGTTCCGCGCCGGCGTTGACAAGGCTCCGCCGGGCGCCGCGGCGGGGTTGAATCACGCGGCGCGCCAATTCCCGAGGGCCCCGGACGAGCCTGTCTGCTCGCCTTCAGATAAATCACTGCCCTGGCGTAGTGCGGGGTGGATTCGACCCGCGGTCTTGGTACACAATCCGGACTCGCGGCATCCGAGCGTCCTCCCAACCCGCTCGGCCCGCGGTTTTCTGCTGGGAATTCGCGTACCCGAATGGCACGGCGCGCTCTTATCACCGGCATCAACGGCCAGGACGGCGGCTACCTGTCCCGATTGCTCCTCGACAAGGGCTACGAGGTGCATGGGACCGGCCGCAACTCCGCTTCTACCCGACAGTTACGCGCCATGGGCATCGACGGCCGGATCCGCCATCACACGCTCGACCTCACCGACACCTCCGCCATCGAGCGCCTCATCGACGCCGTGGCGCCGGACGAGATCTATAACCTCGGCGGCCCGAGCTTCCTCGGCAACTCGTTCGACTGGCCGATCGATTCCTGCGATGCGAGCGCCCTCGGTCCGATGCGCATCCTCGGCGCCATCCGCAAGTCCGGGGCGCCGGTCCGCTTCTACCAAGCCTCATCGTCCGAAATGTTCGGCCGTGCCGCGACCAGCCCGCAGGACGAGCAGACCGCCTTCAGGCCGCGCAGTCCCTACGCCACCGCCAAGGCCTTCGGTCACTGGACGACGGTGAACTTCCGCGAGGCCTTCGGCATCTTTGCCTGCTCGGGCGTCCTCTACAACCACGAGTCGCCGTGGCGCAGCGAGAAATTCGTTACCCGCAAGATCACCACCGGCTTCGCCGCGATCCGCCACGGCAGCGGCGAGCCGGTGCGGCTCGGCAATCTCGACGCGCAGCGCGACTGGGGCTTCGCCGGCGATTATGTCGAGGGCATGTGGCGGATGCTGCAGCAGGACACGCCGCAGGACTTCGTCCTTGCCACCGGCCAGACCCACACCGTCCGCCAGTTCGCCGAATGTGCGGCGCTCGCCTTCGGCTGGAAGCTTGCCTGGCGTGGCACCGGCCTCGCCGAGGAGGGTTACGACCGCTCCTCGGGCCGCATCCTCGTCAAGGTCGCACAGGAGTTCTGGCGCCCGGCGGAGGAGACCGTGCTTTGCGGCAGTCCGGCCAGGGCCGAGCAGGTCCTCGGCTGGCGGCGGACCCTCGCCATGCCGGAGATCGCCGCCCTCATGGCGGAAGCGGACGACCGCCGCGCCCGCGAGGTTGCCTAGGGCCACGTCTCCGGAAAGGCCGGCGGCGCCGCGGTCAGGTTCTCGCGGTTGAACCGGACGGCCGCTTCCCCGATCGTCTCGATCCGGGCATGGGCGCGCGCGCCGAGCGCCTGCATCTTCGAGCGGTCATCGAGGAACGGTGAGAGTCTTGCGGCCGCGTCGGCGACGTCCGGCTCGGCCGCCGGCAGCATTTCGCGCATATTGCCGTTCTCGTCCCGCATCATGATCGGGATAGCGTCGACCAGCACGCCCGAATCCTCGTCCATGTAGTCGAGGTTGCCCGACCAGCGCGTCGCCAGCGCCGCCTTGCGCAGCCACATCGCCCGCGCCGGCAGCATGCCCAGTCCCTCCGCCCGGTGCAGGCTGACATAGACGTCGTGGCTGGCGAGAAGGTCGGCGATCGCGGCCTCCCCGAGGTCGCCGATAACGACGTTGACGCGCTCGCGCCGGATGTCGAGCTTGAGAAGATTAAGATAGCGCTGCGGATATTGCCCGATCCCGCCCACCTTCAGTGTCAGCGTCGTATCGCGGTGTCCGGCCGCGACCAACCGGTCGAGAAGCGCGACCGCCGCCGCCGGGTTCTTCCGCGACAGCGTGCTGCCGAGGTTGAAGATCGACAGGAGCTTCGTCGCCGGCCCGCCGACCGCCGCCGCCGGGGGAACGGCATCGCCACGCAGGTCGAGCGGCACCCAGCGCACCGGCTTGTCGAGAAGCGGCCGCCATGCGGCATAGAGGAACCGCGACGAGACCCAGATTTCGTCGAACCAGAAGAGGTGTTCGTGCCAGCTTTCCGGAAAGGTCGGGTACTCCCACCACCAATAGCCGACGATCCGCTTGCCGCGCCGCAGATTTGCCGGAAGCGCCCGGAGGTAGCGCGCGCCCTGCGGCGGGTTCGCGCAGACGACCAGAGTTCCCGCCCCTTCCCGGACGTCGGCAGCGCGCCCCGGCCGCCTCTCCCAGAAGAAGTGCGAAATGTCCGCTTGCCTGACAGAGCCGGGGAGACTGCGCTCGACCGTCGACGCCAGCACCTGTGCCGCGTTGCCGAGCCCGGTCCCGAAGCGGTAGAGGCCGGCGATGTTGATCGGACCGGTCGGCGCGCTCGGCACGCCCTCGCGCGAAGCGTGCCACGCCTGGCGCCGCCGCATCCGGACGAGCGCACCCCCGCCCGCACGCCGGAACAGCTCCGGCAACGCCTTCCGCAAGGCCTTGCGGCGCGCCTGCCGTAGCTCTTTCCGCGCCAGCCCCGCCTCCATCATCGCCCGGTAGCGGCGGCTTTTTTCCTCCGTGATCTCGGCGACGCGGCCCGGCTCGTAGTCCGGCGACAATCCGGCAAAGACCCCGCCTGCGGTATAGGAAGCCGGCGAGAAATTCTCGAAGTCGAAACGGGCCGGCGGCACGAACCACGGCCAGTGCGGCCCGTCCGGCCAGCCGAGCGTTGCGAACGGCGCCGGCGGATGGAAGCGCTCCGCGTGCCGCGCCAGCCCGAAATTGAAGTAGGTCTCCCATTCGGTGATGCTGGCATAGCGGGTCGCCGCTTCCGCAAAATGCCTGACGCTCTCGCCGAAGATTCGCTTGTCGACAATCTGCGGCATGTGCGCGGAGAAGAGGAGCGTGCCCAATCCTTCCCGCCGCAGAAGGTCGAGCGTGTTGAGGTTGCCCTCGTCGTAGGACGTGCGCCGGTGCGGCAGGACTACGTCGGCCCATCGCTCCAGCGTGTAGAAGAAGAACGGCTGGTGCTTGCCGGCGCTGGCGAAATAGGCCGCCTCGATCGGCCGGAGCGGACGGTAGTCGTCGTCCGACATGATGAACTCGTCCGCCACCCGCGCCGAGAACGGCAGCGCGGCGCGCATCATGTAGTTGCGCCGCTGATGGTCCGGCGCCACCCGCGCCGCCGGTCCGCCGATCAACTCCTCCTCGCCGACTGCATGGATGTCGGTGCCGATGGCCTCGAACGCGCCGACCTTGTCCGCCGGGCAGAAGACCAGCACCTCGTCGATGAACGGCATCAGGCCGCGTACATGGGCATGCGTCTGGCGCAACACATCCGGCCGGTTGGAGATGTAAACGATCTGCATCAGGCGCGGGCTGCGCGGTCGCGCGGCTGCCAGGTCCGGTACCAGCGTCCTCCCTTCAACACGGCAAGGAGGTCTTGCGTGCTTTCCGCCCATGACTTGGCCGTGATCCCGCGGCTTTGCGGCACATCGCCCGTCGCGGCCCGCTTCAGCCAGGCATCGACCGCAGTCGCGATGTCCTCTGGGCGCTCGCCCGAGAAGTAGGCGGCGTTGTCGCCGGCTACCTCGCGGAAGACCGGGAGGTCGCGGGCGAGGATCGGCAGGCCGTACCCGGCTGCCTCGATCAGCGGCAGGCCGAACCCTTCCCCGAACGATGCAGCAAGCAGCACCTTCGCCGCACGGTAGAGTTCGTTCAGCGCCGCATCGCTGGCGCTCTCGAACCAGAACAGGCGCCTGCCGAACTCCGGATGGCGGCGGAGGCGGTCGACGAAATCCTGCATCGACCATCCGATCTTGCCGACGAGGACGAGGTTGACCTCGACGCCGCGTTCCCACAGCTGTTCGAAAGCGGTGAGCGTCGGGACGTGCGCCTTCCGCGGCTCGAGCGTGCCGACCATCAGGACCATCGGCCGCGATCGCGCCAGCCCAAGCATCGCGCTCTCCTCGCTGCCGGGCGGCCGCTGCCCGCCGCCCCCGCCGTCGAGGTCGGCGCCGAGGCGAAAGTGCCCGACCTTGAGCGGCTCGAGCCGCTCCGGCTGCGTCAGATCGAGCCAGGTGAGCAGTTCGTCGGCGACCGCCCGCGAGATGCAGATGAGCCCGTCGGCATATTGCGTGACCGCCGTCAGCCATTTCGGAAAGAGATCCGAGATGCCGGGAAAGAATTCCGGTTTCAGGATCGGCAGGAGATCGTAGACGACGAAATAGGAGGGCACGTGCCGCTGCCGCAGCATTTCGAGGACTTCGCCGGGGAAAGGCGGGTTGAGGTCGAGCCCGAGGAAGATGTCGCCACGCTGCGGATTGACCGGCTCGTCGCCGCGCCCGAATGGCGACAGATGGAAATGGCGCATGGCGAACGAACGCGCATAGTTCATGCGCGTTCCGACGGTCACCAGCTCGGCTGCGGGCGCCTCGAGGCTCGCGGTCAGATGGTCGATGAGGTTGCGGACGACGCGCTGGATGCCGGTGCGCACGTCGCGCCTGGCGAGTTCGGTGACGTCGATGAGCAGTTCGTTCTGGCGGACTTCGCGGCGGTTGGCCGCAACCGATTCCGCGGCGGCGACGAGGTCGGCTTCGCTCACGCCGGGCACCTGCGAAATGCCGGTGAGGAGGCGGCGGAGCCGGCCGTTCGGCCCGGTCTCCTCGAACGCCTCCACCGCGTCATGGATTCGCTCCGCGACCACCGCCGGATCGTGCCGCCCGCGGACGTAGGCGAGACCCTTTTCCGCAAGACGCGCGCGCGCATCGCCGTCCTCGCTGAGCGACCGCAGCGCCGCGGCGAGATCGAGGTCGGAGAAATCATCCCTGAGTTTCACCGCCACGTCGTCGGGAATTTCCGCCAGCGACCCGTGCGCGTTGATGATGAGCGGTATGCCGTGCGCCAGGCAGTCGAGCGCCCCGGCGGAGGTCTCGCCGCGGCTCGAATGACGCAGCTGGACCGCGATGTCGGCCGCCGCGAGATAGGTCTGGTAGAGCGCCGGTTCGGCGAAGCCGGTGATTTCGATCTGCCCGCGTCCGCCGAGCGACCCGATCTGCTTCCTCAAAATCTCCGCGTAGCCGCTCCCGGCAACGTCGCCGACGAAGGCCAGCCGGAAATTCGGCCGCCGGTCCAGCCCGGCAACCCCCCACGCATCGAGCAGGCGATGGTTGAGCTTGAATCGGGCGAGGATGCCGAACGAGCAGACGAGAATCTCGTCGTCGGCGATCCTCAGCGCCCGGCGCGCGTCCTCGCGGGCGCCGGCATGCGGCCGGCGCGGAAAGGGCAGCACCCGCATCCGCGTCGCCGCCTCCGCGCCGAAACGCTCCGCCGCCAGTTCGAGCGCGTGCTGCGAGTGGGTGATGACGCCGGTCGCCTGGTCGAAGACCGGCTCGCTGCACGGAAAGAGCCGGCGCGCCTCCTCGCTTGCCGGCAGGCTCGGGAACTTCCGCAGCGCCGGAAAACCATGCGCGTCGTAGAGCCGGCGCAGCCATTCCTCAGCCCCGTGCCTGTAGCCGAGCTGCCGGTAGAGGTCGCTGAGAAAGAACTCGTGCAGGATGACGACGCCCGGCCATCGCTCGATCAGGTCGAACATGTGGCTGTGAAATTCGCTGTTGCCGACGTTGTAGAGGACCCGGTCGAAATCGGCGGCGAATTCGCTGAACCAGGCGACGGTCCGCAGCTTGAGGTTCCGCGCGATCCACAGATCGGCGATCGCCGGCTGGTCGGCAATCACCTCGATGTCGTAGAACTTGGCCAGTTCCGGAAGCAGTTCGGCGCTATAATCCGAGATGCCCGAGCGGAGCGGCGGCAGCGGCGAGAGATAGGCGAGCCGGCGCTTCCTGCCGGCCTCCGCTGGCTTCGGTCCACGGGTGGCTCTCTCGCCCGCCATCTCTTCGAGGACGCCCCAGGCCGCCTTTGCGCTCTCGTTCCGGTCGAAGCGCTTCGCCTGCTCCAGCCCGCTTTCGCGGAGCGACCGGGCAAGGCCCTCGTCGTCGAGCACCGCCAGGATCTTCCCGGCAATGCTGTCCGGCTTCTCCGGGTCGAAAAGCGCGTCCTCCCGGCCGACGACCTCCGGCATGCTGCTCGTGTTTGAGGCAAGCGCCGGCGCTCCGCACGCCATCGCCTCGAGGATCGGCAGCCCGAACCCTTCGTGCAGCGACGGGCAGACGAAAACCTCGCAGCAATTGTAGAAGAGGCGCAGATCCTCGTCCGGCACATGGCCGGTGAACACGATCCCGCCGGCTGCGATGCCCCGCCGGTCGGCGAACCCCTGCAGGCGCCGGCGATCGTCGTTGAGGATGCCGCACACGATCACCAACTGCCGCTCGCGCCGCGCGCGCGGCGGCAGCGCGGCGTAGCCCTCGATCATGCCCTCGACATTCTTCCGCGGGTCGATGCCGCCGGTGTACATCACGAACTTGCCGCTGATTCCGTATTTGGCGCGAACGGCTTCGATCGCCTCGCCGGCGCCGTCGAGCGGCATGAAGAACGGATCGGCCGCGGGATAGACCACCGCGATCCGCTCCGGCGCGATGCCGAGATGGTCGACCGCTTCGCGTTTCGAGGACTGGGAAATGGCAAGAAGGCGTTGCGCCCGGCGGAGCGACTCGACCTTGCGCATGTGCCAGGCCGGGAAGGTCGGCCCGGTGAAATAGGTCTCCCGCCGGACGAGCGGGATCAGGTCGTAGAGGCTGACGGCAACCGGCGTCTCGCCGTCGAATGCGCCGATCGAGGTCGTCAGGTGCTCGAAATGTCCCTCGAACAGGCTGCTGAGGAGGACCGCGTCGGGACTGGCATCGGCGATCGCGGCCTCGCGGATCAGCTCCGCGATGCGCGCCCGCGCGCCGGTCGTGCCGAGCACCTCGGCGACCGGGCCCGGAAGGGCGTAGGTGATCGTGCGCTCGCGGCCCACCCGGCCCTGCCCGATTTCGGCAGCCTTCTTCCAGGGAACGGGAAGCTGGTTGGTGAAGCCGAACAGCACCTCGTGATCGCCGGCATTGGCGACGATGGCGCGGGCAAGGGATTCCGAATAGCGGCCGATGCCGCGGCGCCCGCTCGCGCCCTGGATCGCCTGGAGGTCGATCAGCAGTCGCATCAGGCTTCTTCGGCCGAGGTCGGCCTCGCGACCGGGTTGCGCCGTTCGGTCATCCGCCGGAACAGGATCTGTGCCGAGCGCGACAGGTCGGCAGCCGATACCGGTGCAAGCGGGGCGGCCGATGAGCGCACCGGTGCCGCCGGCGGCGTCAGGCCCATCAGGCGGCGGTAGCGCTTGTTGATCGAGCGCCCCAGTCGGGCCGCGAAGCGCCGCAATGCCGGGATGAGGCCGGGCTCGCGCGGTCCCCGCGCGCGCACCGGCAGCGGCGGCAGGCCGCGCGCCCGGCGGTAGCGTTTGCGGATAGAGCGCGGCAGTCGTCCGATCACGCGGAAGGGCGAGGTCAGGCGCCATGACCAGGTGGCGCGCAGCCATGCGACCTCGCGGATGGCCTTGTCCGCCTTGACCCACCATTCGTGGGCCAGGACCGTGATCTGGCGGATGCGGACTTCCCCGGCATCGCGTTCGCGTTGCCGGCTCTCGATCGCCTCGGCGAGTTCCTGCTGCAGCCGCCGGATTTCCGCTTCCGCCGCCGCCCGCGCCATGCGCTCGGCGGCTAGTTCCGCGAAAGGATCGGGCAGGCCGTCCTGCATCCCGGTCTCCCGCGGCTGCTTCCCGTTCGTTTCGGCCATTATCTGGAAGCGTTCCAACCAACACCGCCGTGCCGAACGCGATAAAGCATGGGAGCGGCGGGCTTTCCAATCCCGAAAAGCGTCAGGGTTCCGACACCGTCAGATGCTGCCAGATTTCCGCGAAGACATCGGCCGGCAGCCGCCGGCGGAATCGCTGCTCGATGGCCGTCTTCAACGCCGCGCGCTCTTCCGGATGGAAGATCAGCCCTTCGATCGTGCTCTCCCAGCGCGCCGCGTCGGCGGGCGCGACGCGCGGCATCAGCCCCTGCGACGCCTCGATGAGCGGGGGAATGTCCGACACGACCACCGGCGTGCCGGCATCGAGGGATTCGGTCGCCCCGAGGCCCCATCCTTCGGCGATCGAGGGAAAGACGGTGAACAGGGCGTTGCGGTAGAGCCAGGCCAGCTGCCCGTCGGGGAGGTAGGAGAAGATGCGCACCGTCCCGGCGAGATTCCTGTCCTGTGCGAGCAGCCGGGCCGTGGCCTCCGTGCGCCAGCCCCACCGGCCGACGAGGACGAGGGTCGGCAGGTTCTCCCGCCCGTGCCTGCGGACGAGGTTCGACCAGACCGAGAGCAGGAGGGCGTGGTTCTTCCGCGGCTCGATCGTCGCGCAGTAGAGGACGAACGGCCCTCCGGCCAGTTCGCTGACCGGGACGAGCGGCGTGCGCTCGGCCGAGAGCGAGGACGCCAGCGGGACGACGTGGACGCTCCGACTGCCGCGCGCGATGCGAAGGCGGTCCATCCAGGCAAGCACCGAGCCTCTCGTCGCCTCGGATATGCAGATGATCGCCGCCGCGTGCGCGACACCGTAGCGGAAATACTGCCCGAAACGCTCGCCGTGCCCCTCCGCCGCGAGTTCGGGAAAGTCGAGCGGCGTCGTGTCGTAGACGAGGAGAACCATCCGGCACCGGACCGCCCGCGTTTCCGCGTATTTGGCAAGGCTGGCCGCCGTATTGATGCTGAGCAGGCAGGTCGCGCCTGGATCGGCGAGCGGATCTTCCACGCCGTGCCGCCGCCGCAGCTGCCGCCAGCCGCGCACGACCGCGAAGGCCCCCCGCACCGCGAGCTTGGCGATCAGGTAGAGCGGCCCGCTCCTTCCCGAGGATGCGACCAGATATTGCGCGATCGACCGGTGCGATTCGCGCGCGATGCAGAACGGATTGAGCCGGTAGAGCGCGACCACGCGTCGCAGCCGGCGCCACCAGCCGAGCGCGCGCGCCGCATCGACGCTGAAACTGTCCTGCTCGGCAAAGGCCCGACGGACGAAGACCTTCTCCTCCTCATCGAGGACCCGGCAATGGTTGAGGGTCGGGTCGTAGCCGAAGAGTCCCGCCCGGTCGGGCTCGGCGACCAGCGCCGCCTCGATGAGACTGGCCTCGATCCGCGGAATCCCGGTCGGCGCGTTCGGCCCCCAGCGGAGCACGCTGGTCGCGTCGAGGTAGATCGGCGCGGTTCTTGCGGTACTCAAGCTGTCTCCGCGCGGGCCGTCGTGGATGACACCGGACGGCAAATCCCGAAGCCGTCGCGGGCTTTCGTCCGGTTCGGCGCCGTGCCGATCGCACAATGCTGTAAGACTGCCACCTCGCCGGAACCGCTGCCTGACCGCCGGACCTTGACGTTGGCCGGCGGGCGGTGGAGCGTCAACCGGTTCTTCCGGACAAAACCTACCCGAAACGGCGCTCAAGAGGCGGCATGGAGTGGAAATTCCCCTATCCGTCGCTGCGCGTGCCGGTTCTTGCGGCGAACTGCGTGGCGACCAGCCAGCCGCTCGCGACCCAGGCCGGCGTCGCCATGCTCGCGCGCGGTGGTTCGGCGGTTGATGCGGCGCTAGCTGCGGCGATCACCCTGACCGTGGTCGAGCCGGCGATGAACGGTGTCGGCGGCGACGCCTTTGCCATCGTCGCGGCCGAGGGAAAGCTCCACGGGCTGAATGCCTCCGGCCGCTCCCCCGCCGCCTGGTCGCCGGCCCGATTCGCCGGGCTGTCGTCGATGCCGGCCAACGGCTGGGACAGCGTCACCGTGCCGGGCGCCGTCTCGGCCTGGCGCGAACTGCACGCCCGCTTCGGCCGTCTGCCTTTCGAGACCCTGTTCGAGCCCGCCATCCGCTACGCCCGCGACGGCTATCTCGTCACACCGGTGATTTCGGGACTGTGGCGGAGCCAGGTCGAGTCCCTCGGCATGTTCCCGCAATTCGCCCGCGCCTTCCTGCCGGACGGCGCCGCGCCGCAGCCCGGCCAGGTCTTCCGCTGCCCCGACCTCGCCGGGACGCTTGCCGAGATCGCCGCTACCCGCGGCGAGTCCTTCTACCGCGGCAGGCTCGCCGAGAGGATCGTCGCCGAGGCCCGGCGGGGCGGCGGCGTGATGACCGCCGACGACCTTGCCGAGCATCGGGCCGAATGGGTCACCCCGCTTGGCATCGACTTCGCCGGCTTCCGCGTCCATGAGCTTCCCCCGAACGGCCAGGGCATCGCCGCGTTGATGGCCCTCGGCCTCATCGAACGCCTGTCGCTCGACGACGGCGCGATCGACTCGGCGGAGGCACAGCACGTCGCCATCGAGGCGATGAAGCTGGCGCTTGCCGACCTCCGCCGCCACGTCGCCGACCCGGCGGCGATGGAGACTTCGGCGGAGGCGCTGCTCGCCCCCGCCTACCTCGACGCGCGCGCCAGACTGGTCGACCGCACGAAGGCCAACGCGCCGGCCGCCGGCACGCCGAAGCGGCACGGCACGGTCTATCTCTGCGCCGCCGACGCCGGCGGCATGATGATCTCGCTCATCCAGTCGAACTTCCGCGGCTTCGGCTCGGGCATCGTCATTCCCGGCACCGGCATCGCGCTCCACAATCGCGGCAGCGGCTTCGTCCTCGAGGAGGGCCACCCCAACCGGGTCGGGCCGCTCAAGCGCCCGCTCAACACCATCATTCCCGGCTTCATCACCAGAGGCGGAGAACCGCTCGCCGCCTTCGGCGTCATGGGCGGGACCATGCAGGCGCAGGGGCATGTCCAGCTCGTCCTCCGTCTGCTTGCCGCCGGCCAGAATCCGCAGGCCGCCATCGATGGCCCGCGCTGGCGCGTCGAGGAGGGCAAAGTGCTTGTCGAGTCGCTGTGGAAGCCGGAGATGCGCGCCGCTCTCGGCAAGCTCGGCCATATCGTCGAGCCGAGGCCGCTGACCGAGTTCGGCGCATCGCAGGTGATCTGGCGCCTTCCCGAGGGCGGCTACGTCGCCGCCTCGGAAAGTCGCCGCGACGGGCAGGCGGCGGGTTTCTGAGCGCCCCGGATTCGCGCTATTCTTTGAGCCGGCAACCGGCAGGGAGGAACATCGGATGGCCACCACGGAACGCCTGCGGAGCGCCGACGGCGCCGGCATGGGATCACGGAGCCTCCCCTTCGACCGGGCGCTCCTCGACCGCCTCCTCGATGATGCCGGCATCGACGTCCTTCTCGTCACCGCCAAGCACAACGTCCATTACCTCCTCGGCGGATACCGCTTCTTCTTCTTCGACCAGTTCGACGCGATCGGTGTGAGCCGCTACCTGCCGG
>DASRGK010000103.1:0-18340 GCA_035651055.1 Bauldia sp. | reverse complement strand
CCGCGACCGGCACTCCGAAGAGCACCGCCGCGTTGCCGCCCTCACCGGTCACCCGCGTCCATTCGACATAGACGAGGCCGGCCGCGGCGATCAGCACGATCGCGATCGCCGCCCCGCCGATCCACGCCGCCGCCAGCGCGGCCGCGCCGAGGACGAGGCCTGAGACGACCCGCACCAGCAGTTCGCCGCCGACCGGCTGGATCGCCGCCATGGGCGCCTCCGTCAAGCGCCGGTCCTCGCCCCGACCCCGCCATAGCGGCGGCTGCGGCCGGTGAACTGCTCGATCGCCGCGCGGAGCGATTCCTCCGTGAAATCAGGCCAGTAAACCGGCAGGAAGACCAGTTCGGCGTACGCCGCCTGCCACAGGAGGAAATTGGAGAGGCGCATCTCGCCGCTGGTGCGGATGACGAGGTCGGGGTCGGGGATGCCGCTCGTGTCGAGATGGTCGGCGACGGTCGCCGTATCGATCTTCTCGGGGTCGAGCGTGCCGGCCTTCACCGCCCGCGCGATCCTGCGGGCGGCGCGCGCGATCTCGTCGCGGGACCCGTAGTTGAACGCAACGACGAAAGTCAGGGCGCGGTTATCGGCGGTGAGCTTCTCGGCCTCGTCGATGAGTTCGGCAATGTCCGCCGGCAGCCGCTCGCGCGCGCCGATCACGCGCACGCGAACGCCGTCGCGGTGGAGCGCGGCGAGGTCGCGGCGGATGAAGAAGCGGAGCAGCCCGAAGATGAAATCGACCTCCGCCGGCGGACGCGACCAGTTCTCGGAGGAAAAGCTGAACAGCGTCAGGTAGCCGATGCCGAGGTCGAGCGAGGCGCGCACCGTCCGGCGCACCGCCTCGACGCCGCGGCGATGGCCCTCGCTCCGCGGCAGGCCGCGCGCCGCCGCCCAGCGGCCGTTGCCGTCCATGATGATCGCAACGTGGCGCGGAACCCGAGAACCGAAATTGCCGGCTTTGGCGTCGATAGCGCGTTCGTCGGCAATTGAGGTCATCGCAATCGGTCAGACCTGCGTGATTTCGTTTTCCTTGATCGACAGCATCTGGTCGATCTCGGCGATGGTTGCGTCCGTCAGCTTCTGCACCTGGTCCGACCGCCGCTTGTGCTCGTCGGCGCTCATGCCGGCCTTCTCTTCCTTCTTCAGTCCGTCCAGCGCGTCGCGGCGGACGTGGCGCACGGCAACGCGCGCCTGTTCGGCATACTTGTGCGCGATTTTGACAAGTTCCTGACGGCGTTGGGCGTTGAGTTCCGGGATCGGAATGCGCAGGAGCTGTCCGTCGACGATCGGGTTGAGGCCGAGATTGGCCTCGCGGATGGCGCGGTCGACCGCCGACACCGCGGCGCGGTCCCAGACCTGGACCGAAAGCATGCGCGGCTCCGGCACGCTGATGCTGCCCACCTGGTTCAGGGGCAGCGACGACCCGTAGATTTCGACGTGGATCGGTTCGAGGAGATTGGCGCTGGCGCGCCCGGTGCGCAGGCCGGAAAGCTCGGCCTTGAGGGCGCTCACCGCGCCTGCCATCCTGCGTTGTATGTCGTTCAGGTCCATGGCGTCGTCCCTGTAGTTCCAGCTTTCCGTTCGGGTTCCCGTCAGCCGTCGCTGACAATCGTCGCCCGGCCCCGGCCTTTCAGGACCTCGACGAACGCACCCGCTTGCCGGATTGAAAAGACGATTACCGGAATATGGTTATCCCGGGCAAGCGCAACTGCCGCGGCATCCATCACTTCGAGGCCCCTGGCCAGCACCTCGGCGTGGGTCAGCGTCTCGTAGCGGACCGCCTTCGGATCGCGCTTGGGATCGGCCGAATAGATACCGTCAACATTGGTGCCCTTGAAGAGCGCGTCGCAACCCATCTCCGCGGCGCGCAGCGCCGCCCCCGTGTCGGTGGTGAAGAACGGGTTGCCGGTGCCGCCGGCAAACACCAGGACGCGCCCGCGCTCGAAGGACTTCAGCGCCCGCTGCTGGCTGAATGTCTCGCAGATCGTCGGCATCGGCACGGCCGAGAACACGCGCGTCTCGGCGCCGGCCCGGCTGATCGCATCGCCGAGCGCCACCGCGTTCATCGCCGTGCCGAGTATGCCCATCCGGTCGCCGACCAGGCGGTCGCCGCCGGCCGCCGCGGCGCGTGCGCCGCGCACGAAATTGCCGCCGCCCACGACCACGCCGATCCGGGCGCCGAGGCCGACGCCCGCGGCGATCTCGCCGGCGATCCGGTCAAGAACGCGGTTGTCTATACCGAGCGGCTGGTCGCCCTGCAGCGCCTCGCCCGAAACTTTCAGAAGAACCCGCTTGAAGCGCAGCTTGGCTGCCATCGACTCGTCCAGTGCCGTCGCCGCCATCGGGGTTACACGATGGCGGCGGCCGAGTCACTTGGCCGGACTCGCGCCAGCTCGGCCGCCTCAGTCTTTGGGGGCGGCCGCCGCGGCGACTTCGGCGGCAAAGTCGGTGGTCTCGCGCTCGATGCCCTCGCCCAGCCGGAAGGCGACGAAGCGGGTGACGTGGATGCCGCCGCCGACCTCCTTCTCGAACTCCTTCAGCGCCTTCTCGACCGTCTTCTCGGGGTCGCGGACGAAGGCCTGGGCGAGGAGGACGACTTCCTCGTAGAACTTGCGGATGCGGCCCTCGATCATCTTCTCGATGACCGCTTCCGGCTTGCCCGAGGCGCGCGCCTGCTCGGCGAAGATCGCGCGCTCGCGCGCCACGACCTCCGGGTCGAGTTCCTCGGGCCGCACGGCGAGCGGGTTCGCCGCCGCGATGTGCATCGCGACGTGACGGCCGACCTGGCCGAGCTTCTCGGGATTCCCCGTCGACTCGAAGCCGACGAGGATGCCGATCTTGCCGAGGTGCGGCGCGACCGGGCTGTGGACGTAGGTCGCCACCGCCCCCGACTTCACCTCGACGATGGCGCTCCGGCGGAGGGCGATATTCTCGCCGATCGTCGCCACCGCCGACTTGATCGCGTCCTCGACCCGCGCCCCGTTGGCGAGTTTGGCGGCCAGAACCTTCTCGACGCTGCCGTCGGTCGACAGAGCCGCGTCGGCGATGTCGGCGACGAGCTTCTGGAACTCGGCGTTGCGGGCGACGAAATCGGTCTCCGAATTGACCTCGACGATGACCGCGCGGGTCCCCGTCGACTTGACGCCGATGAGCCCTTCCGCGGCGACCCGGCCGGCCTTCTTGGCCGCCTTGGCGAGCCCCTTGGTGCGCAGCCAGTCGACCGCGGCTTCGAGGTTGCCGCCGGTCTCGGTCAGCGCCGACTTGCAGTCCATCATCCCCGCGCCGGTCTTGTCGCGGAGTTCCTTCACCATGCCTGCGGTGATGCTCATTGCAAAATTCCTCGAAAATCAGGCGCTGGCGGCGAATTCCCGCGCCTTGGCCACCCAGTCGTCCCGGAGCGTGCGGCCCTTCAGGTTGAGGGCCTGGTCGACCCGTTCAAGGTCCTCGTCGCTGAAACTGGCGATCTGGTCGAGCCGGGTGACGCCGAGATCGCGGAGCTTGGCCTCGAGCACCGGACCGATGCCGGGGATCTTCTTCAGGTCGTCCGGCGCGCCTTCCGGCGTCTCGAAGAGCTTCTGCACCGGCGCGGCCTTCTGGCGGCGCGACTTCGTGCTGGCGGTCGAAACCGGCGCCTCCACGACTTCCGCATCGGCCATCGTCGCGTCGGCGGCGCTGGCGACCGGTTCGAGGATCACCGGCTCGACGACCTCTTCCTGCGCGCCGATGTCGATGCCGGCATCGCCCTGGGCGCGCGAGATGCCGTCGATCGCGGCGCGCGCGACCAGGTCGCAGTAGAGCGTGATCGCGCGGCCGGCATCGTCGTTGCCCGGAATGACGTAGGTGATGTTGTCCGGGTCGCAGTTCGAATCGACGATCGCGGCGACCGGGATGCCGAGGCGGTTGGCTTCCTGGATGGCGATCGCTTCCTTGTTGGTGTCGATGACGAAGAGGAGGTTGGGCACGCCGCCCATTTCCTTGATGCCGCCGAGCGCCTTTTCGAGCTTGTCGCGCTCGCGCTGGAGGGTGAGCAGTTCCTTCTTGGTGAGGCCCTGCGCCTCGCCGCCGAGCAGCGTATCGAGCTCGCGCAGCCGCGCGATCGACTTGGAGATGGTCTTCCAGTTGGTGAGCATGCCGCCGAGCCAGCGGGCATTGACGTAATACTGCGCCGAGCGCTTGGCCGCCGCCGTGATCGCGTCGGCCGCCTGGCGCTTGGTGCCCACGAAGAGGACGCGGCCGCCGCCCGCCACCGTGTCGCTCACCGCTTCCAGCGCGCGATAGAGCATCGGCACGGTCTGGGCGAGGTCCATGATGTGGATGTTGTTCCTGGAGCCGTAGATATACGGCGCCATTTTGGGGTTCCAGCGGTGCTTCTGGTGGCCGAAATGCACGCCCGCTTCGAGAAGCTGGCGCATGCTGAAATCAGGCAGTGCCATGACTGCACGTCTCCTTTACCGGTTGTTCCGCCGCGGGGAGTGAGCCTCGTTAGAGGCACCGGAAGGGTCGTTCGCCCGGTCAAAGCCGGCCGATTGACCCAAACCCCGCGTGTGAGATGGCGCGGCTTATATGGGGATAGTCGCGCCAAGGCAAGCGCTTGGGGCGGACCAGAATTGGCAGAGCGCGGAAGGCCGCCTGCCCGCCGCTTCACCGCCCCTATCGATGCAACAGGCTAGAAGTGGAAATTGAGGCCGGCCCGCGCGACCACGAGGCAGTCCTTGAAGTCGAAACCATAGCCGCCTGAACTGCCCGTATTGACACCCGCCACCTTCGGGAACCCGGCGAACAGAATCTCGCCCTTCAGCGAGAGTTTCGGCGTCAGCGCCGTCTCGACGCCCCCGCCGATCACCCCGCCTGCCCGCCAGCCGGACTTCTCGACGGCGATCACCGTCGGGTCGCTCGTGGCGTAGGCCTGGTCGTGAAGGTCGGCGAAAGCCACGCCGGCAGTACCGAAGAGCAGCGTGTTGCCGATCGTGACGCCGCCTCGGGCCCGCAGGGTCGCAAGCGCTTTCAGGGCCGCCGCCTGGGTGAGGTCTCCGCCCAGGGTCGGGTGGACGACCGAACCGTCGATGCTCGAGAAACCTACGTCGGCCTCGATGCCATAGACGAACTTGCCGGCGCGCCAGTTGCGCCCCGCCTCGACGCCGCCGATCGCGCCGCCGGTGGTGAGGCCGAACGTCGTCCCGACGCTGTTGAAGACGCCGCCGCCGTCATTGGTTTCCGTCGCGTCCTGGTGGAGGCTGCCGTATCCGCCGAAGATGCCGACATAAGTCCCCTGCCAGTCGAGAGCGCCGGCCTTCGCTCCGCCGGCAACCGAAGCCGCAAGGACGCTCACCGAAGCCAGGAGATAGGCGCGCATCAAGAACCGGCCCCCGGACCGCAAATCAGTTTCGGCTCCAAATATGCATCCGATTTGGCCTTAAGCCAACCGTCGGCCGAGCTCCGACACTGGGCGGTGGCAGATTTGCAACGGTCGCTCAGGCGCCGAGCAATGCCCTAAGGGCAGGCCTGACGGCCTTGCCCGAACCTGTCCGCGGGACCGCGTCGACAAAGACGATGCGGCAGCCGTGGACGCCCGGGACGCGGGCGGTGAGATGGGCCGCCAGTTCCGCCTCGCTCACCGGCCCCCGGGCCACGACCGCCACCCGGATTTCGTCGATCCCGGCCGGGGACGGCGCTCCGATCGCGCCTGCGTCGGCGACCAGAGGATGGCTGCGGATTGTCATTTCGATGAGGTCTGGAGGCAGCTTCACGCCACCGATGTTGATGATCTCCGAAACGCGCCCCGTCACCACGACCATTCCGTCCGGCTGCATAAGCGCCCGGTCGCCGGGATAGAACCACGGCAGGTCCGGCCCCGGCGGAGCCCCGGGCCTCGGGCGATCGCCGAACCAGCCCTGCTGCGGCGAGCGTATGCGCATCACGCCTTCCTCACCCGCCGGCAACACGCTCCCGGCCTCGTCGACGATTTCCATCTCGATCCACGGCCAGACGTAGCCGGTCGCCCCGCTCAGCACCGGCAGCCGGTCGACCGGCGCCAGGGTGACCGCGCCGACTTCGGTCGTGCCGAAGCCGAACACCACCTTGCCGCAGATCTTCGCCTGGACCTCGGCGATGAGCTGGGGCGAGAAAGGGGCGCCGCCCGAATAGACCTGGCGAAGCGACGGCAGCGGCGTGAACCCCTCGCGCTGCAGGTCGAGGAGCGTCTGCAGGTGGTTGGTCGAGCACATCAGGACGTCGCCGGAAAAGACCGAGATCATCTGCAGCGTCTCCCGCGCCGATTGCGGGAAGAGCAGCGACTTTCCCTGTGCCAGCGCAACCAGCGCCGTCTCCGCGCCCCAGCCGATGAAGAGGCCGAACGGACAGACGACGCGGTCCCAGCCGCCTGCCGCGCCGAGCGACAGGATGTACGTCGCCATCCGCGCATCCGACTGGCGCGGCGAGAACCAGACCGGCTTCGGCACGCCCGTCGTCCCGGATGACAGGGCGATGCGCCAGACGTCGTCGGGCCCGAACGGGGTCTCTCTCGGCGCCGGCGGGGCGCCCTCCGGTGCTTCGGCAAACCAGGCGTCGTCGACCACGACCTGGCGCAGCGATGTATCCGCCGCGGCATCGGTTACGAGGACCGTCAGGTCGAGCCCGGGGGTCGCCGCATCGCCGGCTCCGCGCAGCGACACCGAAGGAACGCCGAGCCGGTAGAGCGCGTAGATCAGCGCCAGGTGCCGCGCCGGGTTGGCGACCACGATCCCGGCCACGTCCCCGGGCCGCAAGCCTCCCGCCGCGAGGCGCTCCGCCGCAAGGCCGATGCCCGCCTCCAGCATCCCGTAGGTGACAATCCGGTCGGCGAGAATGACCGCGGGGCGGCCAGGATAGCTCGCCGCATGGTGCGAGATCATTTGCGCGAAGAGCATCGATATGAACCGAGAGCCGCGAAGGAGGGATTCGACGATACCACGCCCGCCACGGCCGGCACCCCTTCCCGCCGCGACATCGACCTGCCTTGCCGCCAGTGCGTCCTTCGAGGCTCGCCGCGAGCGGCGAGGACCTCAGGATGGCGATGCGGGATGATATGCCGGTGCGTGCGAGCCGAGTGCGGCGACAGCCCTCATGGGGCCGCCGACCGGGCGGCCGACCGCGCACCCGACCGGGCCCCCCGACCGGGCACCCCGACCGCCCACCCCGAATGCCATCCTGAGGTGCTCGGGCGAAGCCCGAGCCTCGAAGGACGCACTGGGCCGACGCATCCAGCTATTCGCCCGCCTCGGAAAGGTGCCGATACGCGCGCGCCACTGTTCCGCCGCGGCGGCGCAATCGAACCCGGCTCGGCGCGCTCTCGCGCCTTGGCGATTGTGTGTACAGCGCGGCAGGCGCGCCCGCTGGCGCGTGATACCGGTGCCGCGGAACTGACACCGGGCGTTGGCACCACCTCTCCCCGGTGGGGAGAGGTGAGCGCCCCATTCTGCCTGCGGTGGCGATCAGGATCGATGCTCCACCCTCTCCCCTCTCGGTTCGTTCCCGCGCCCGCGAACGATCGCCTGGAAAAGTCCCGCATCAGCCGCGCCGGTCGCGGACCGCGCCAATGCGATGGCCGTCGCCCTTCGGCGGGTTTGTCGCCATAGTCCTTCTGGGTTTTGGACGTCGAATCGCCCTTGCCCGCAATGGTAGTATGTGTTCCTGTTATGTTCCAGAGGGCGCGCCGCATGAACCGGCTCTACTACGGGGACAACCTCCCAATCCTCCGCGAGCACATCGCGGACGAGTCGGTCGACCTCGTCTATCTCGACCCGCCCTTCAATTCGAACGCCACCTACAACGTCCTCTTCAAGGCGCCGTCCGGCGAAGGCAGCCGCGCGCAGATCGAGGCGTTCGAAGACACCTGGCACTGGAACGATTCAGCCGAGGATGCCTACTGGCAGGTGCTCAAAGGTCAGAACAGCGACGCGGCGCGCATGCTCGAAGCGATGCGTGGGTTCCTCGGCGAGAACGACATGATGGCGTATCTCGCCATGATGGCTGTGCGCCTCATCGAACTGCACCGCGTCCTCAAGCCGACGGGCTCGCTCTATCTGCACTGCGATCCGACTGCGAGCCATTACTTGAAGATATTGTTGGATGCGATTTTCGGTAAACAGCAGTTCCGCAACGAAATCGTTTGGAAGCGAAATAATAGTCACAACTCAGGCAAACGATTTGGCAGAATTCATGATGTGATCTTCTACTATACGAAATCTAAGAAGTGGACTTGGAACTGGACGTTCACGGAATTCTCAGCGCAACAACTGTCACGCTATGAAGAAGACGAAGAAGGGCGTCTCTACAAGGCAGAGAACCTGACTGCCGAACGAAAGAACAGTTCTTCGGGGAAGTTCGAGTGGCGAGGGACAACGCCAGGTCCGACTCGTGGTTGGGCCCACACTCTGGAGCAGCTTGAAGAATGGTGGACCCAGGGTCTCATCTTGAAGAAGAAAGACGGAACTCCTCGCCTTGATGGCCTGAAAGTCTACCTGGAGGATTTGGAGGGTGCGAAGGCCCAATCGATCTGGACCGACATCCCCCGAGTCGCCAACATTTCTGAGGAGCGGCTAGGGTACGATACCCAGAAACCTGTCGCACTTCTCGAACGCATCATCTCCGCCTCGTCCAACGAAGGCGACATAGTCCTCGACCCATTCTGTGGCTGCGGCACGACCGTTCACGCCGCGCAGAAACTTGGGCGCCGGTGGATCGGCATCGACGTTACCCATCTCGCCATCTCGCTGATCGAGCGGCGGCTTCGCGAGGCGTTCCCCGGCATCCGGTTCGAGACGATCGGCGTGCCGCGCGATCTCGCCGCCGCGCGCGACCTCGCCCTCCGCAACAAGCACGAGTTCCAGAAATGGGCGATCACGCTCATCCCGGACGCGCAGCCGTGGAAGGGCGGCCGCAAGGGCGCCGACACCGGTATCGACGGCATCGTCTATCTCCGCACCGGCAAGAACCAGAGCCACCGCGCCATCATCGAGGTGAAGGGCGGCGAGCATGTCGGCGTCGATGTGGTGCACAAGCTGAAGTCCGTGGTCGAGCGAGAGAAGGCGCTCGTCGGTATCCTGATCGCGCTTAACCCGCCTTCGGCGCAGGCCGAGAAGGAAGCGGTGTCGGCCGGCTACGAGGAAATCGACATGGGCACCGGCTCCGCCCGCTTCCGCAAGATTCAGATTCTCACCATCGAAGAACTGATGACGGGCGCGCGCGCCAACCTGCCGATCATCGACAACACCGCGTTCCGCAAGGCGAAGCGCGAAAGCGACGCCAAGCAGGACGAACTGGATTTATAAACTCGTAGGGTTGGGCGAAGCGGCGCTGGCGCGCGCCCACCGCTTCACCGGCCCCTGCTCCCACTGACCGTCATCCCCGCGAAGGCGGGGACCCAGTAACCGAGACGCTGGGAATGAAGGCACGCCGTTCGTCCGCCCCATCGAGCATCACCTGCGGATACTGGCTCCCCGCTTGCGCGGGGATGACAGGTAGTGTGGACCGCGGGTATAGCGCCGCAGGCGCGTGCCCACCGATTCAACGACCACCGCGTAAGAAATGGAGTCCGGTGCCTGCGCGCCTGAGCACGCCTTCCCCCGCGCCGAGAGTCGCCACATCCCGCATGGTGAGGAGCCCGCGCTTGCGCGGGCCTCGAACCACGCACCGCCCGAGCGGATCGAGGTGACTCGTTGGCAACCTCGCCGCGGTGTCACGGGCCCGTGGTTCGAGGCTCGACACTTGCGCGTCGAGCGCCTCACCATGAGGGACGTGGTGTGCTCCAGGCCAGCGCCGTGTAGGGTTGGGCGAAGCGGCGCTGGCGCGCGCCCACCGCTTCACCGGCCCCTGCTCCCACTGACTGTCAACCCGCGAAAGCGACCCAGCAGGCGAGACGACGGGAAGTAAGCACGCCGTTCGTTACCGCCCCTTCGAGCATGACCTGCGGATACTGGTTCCCCGCTTTCGCGAGGATGACAGGCAAGGAAACGGGAACGGAGTTTTGCGGGCCTACCCCCGCCCCTACACCATCTCCACTTGCACGACGCCGCGCACGGCGCGGAGCGCCGCGGCGACCTGCGGGGTCACGGCATAATTGCCGGGAAGCCGCATCTCGACCTCGCGCCGCCCCTCTTCGAGCATCAGGACGACGCTGACCTCGCCCTCGCCCTTTTCCCGCGCCGCGACCTGCCTGGCGAGGCTCGCCAGCGGCGCCTCGTCGCGGAGGAAAATGCGGATCTGGCGCAGCCCGCGCACCGCCCGGTCGAGCGATTCGACCTTCTCGATGCGGAGGCTGATCCCTTCCGGCCGCTCCTCGGCATTGACGAGGACGACCACCGACTTTCCCGGCTCGAGGAGGTCGCGATATTCGGCAAGCGCCTCCGAGAAGAGGATCGCCTCATAGGAGCCGGTCGGGTCGGAGAGCTGGATAACGCCCATCTTGCTCCCGGTCCGGATGCGCCGCTCCTGCCGGGACGTAACCGTGCCGGCAAGGCGCCCGGCGACCGCGCCATTCCGGACCGACTCGGAGAACTCCGCCCAGGTCTGGACGCGCATCTTCTGGAGGACGGTCTTGTACTCGTCGAGCGGGTGGGCGGAGAGATAGAAGCCGACCGCGTCGTGCTCGCGCTGGAGCTTCTCCGCCGCAAGCCACGGTTCGGCTGCCGGCAAGAGGAGCGCCTGCCGCTCCTCGATCGCGCCGAACATGTCGTTCTGCCCGACCTCGCTGTTCTCGGTCGCGCGGCTGGCGAGCCCGAGGATGCGGTCGACGCCGGCGAAGACGCGCGCCCGGTCGGGCTCCAGTTCGTCGAAGGCGCCGGCGGCGACGAGGCTCTCCAGCGTCCGCTTGTTGAGGATGCGCGGATTGATGCGCCGGCCGAAATCCGCGAGGTCGCGGAACGGCCTGTCGCCGCGCACCGCGACCAGGTGCTCGATCGCCGCCGGCCCGACGCCCTTCACCGCGGCGAGCGAATAGAGGATGCGGTTCTCGCCGGCTTCGAACTCGCCGCTCGACCGGTTGACCGACGGCGCCTCGACCCTGATGCCGAGGCGGATCGCCTCGCGGCGGAACTCGGCGAGCTTCTCGGTATTGCCGCTGTCGAGCGCCATCGAGGCGGCCATGAACTCGACCGGGTAGTTCGCCTTGAGGTAGGCGGTCTGGTAGGTGATCAGCGCATAGGGCGCCGAGTGCGACTTGTTGAAGCCGTATTCGGCGAACTTGGCGCAGGCGTCGAAGATGGTGGTGGCGGTCTCCTCGTCGATGCCGCGGTCCATGGCGCCCTTCAGGAACCGGCCGCGCTGGGCGTCCATCTCCTTCTTGATCTTCTTGCCCATCGCGCGGCGCAGGAGATCGGCTTCGGCGAGGGTGTAGCCGGCAAGATCGCGCGCGATCTGCTGCACCTGCTCCTGGTAGGTGATGATGCCGAACGTGTCTTTGAGGATCGGTTCGAGCTTGGGGTGCAGGTAGTAAACCGCCTCGCGACCGAGTTTCCGCGCGCAGTAGGTCGGGATGTTCGCCATCGGACCCGGCCGGTAGAGCGCGACCAGGACGATCAGGTCCTCGAAACGGTCCGGGCGCATGTCGACGAGCGCCCGCCGCATGCCCGCGCTTTCCACCTGGAACACGCCAACCGTCTCGCCCGCCGCCATCATCTCGAAGCTCTTCCTGTCGTCGAGCGGCAGACGCGCGAGGTCGATCCTGATGCCGCGCCGGGCGATGAGGCGCACCGCGCGGTCGAGCACGGTCAGCGTCTTCAGGCCGAGGAAGTCGAACTTGATCAGGCCGGCCTGCTCGACCCACTTCATGTTGAACTGGCTGACCGGCATGCCGGAACGGGGATCGCGGTAGAGCGGCACGAGGTTGTCGAGCGGCCGGTCGCCGATGACGATGCCGGCGGCGTGGGTCGAGGCGTGCCGGTAGAGGCCCTCGAGCTTGCCGGCGACATCGAGCAGCCGGTCGACGACCGGGTCGGCCTCGCGCTCGACGGCGAAGCGCGGCTCGTCGGCGATCGCCTTTTCGAGCGTCACCGGGTTCGCCGGATTGACCGGCACGAGCTTGGCGATGCGGTCGACCTGGCCGTAGGGCATCTGCAGCACGCGGCCGACGTCGCGGAGCACCGCCCTCGCCTGCAGCGTCCCGAAGGTGATGATCTGCGCGACGTGGTCGGCGCCGTACTTCTTCTGGACGTAGGCGATAACCTCGTCGCGCCGGTCCTGGCAGAAGTCGATGTCGAAGTCCGGCATCGACACGCGGTCGGGATTGAGGAAGCGCTCGAAGAGGAGCCCGAAGCGGAGCGGGTCGAGGTCGGTGATGGTGAGCGCCCAGGCGACCACCGAGCCGGCGCCGGAACCGCGCCCGGGACCGACGGGGATACCCTGCGACTTTGCCCACTGGATGAAATCGGCGACGATGAGGAAGTACCCCGGGTACTTCATCCGCTCGATGACGGAGAGTTCGTAATCGAGCCGATTCTCGTAGTCGATCCGTGACAATCCGGGCGCCATTCCGAGCGAATCCAGGCGCATCCGGAGGCCGTCCTGGGCCGCTTTCCGCAGCATCTGCGCTTCGACCGCGTCGGCGTCCTCGCCATTCTCGCCCTTGGCGAAGCGCGGCAGGATGGGCTTCCTCGTGACCGGCCAGTAGGAGCAACGCAGCGCGATTTCTACTGTATTTGCAGTAGCTTCCGGGAGGTCGCGAAACAACTCGACCATCTCGGCGCGGGTCTTGAAGTAGTGCTCGGGTGTCAGCCGTCGGCGGTTATCGTCGGCGATCACCGAGCCTTCCGCGATCGCGATCAGTGCGTCATGTGCTTCATAATCCTCACGTTTTGGGAAAAACGCCTCGTTGGTCGCGACGATCGGCAGGCCGCGGCGGTACGCGAGGTCGAGCAGATGCGGCTCGAGGGTCTGCTCCCCTGCCCGCCTATGCCGTTGAATCTCCACGTAAAGCGCGTCCGGAAAGAGCGCCTGCAGGCGCGACAGCCGGTCGGCGGCAAGCTCCGCCTGCCCGGCCGCCAGCGCCTTGTCGAGCGGGCCGGACGGCCCACCGGTAAGTGCAATCAATCCTTCGGTTTTTCCGCCCAGCCGGCTCAGCGTCAGACTCGCCTCGGCATCAGCGTGGGTTTCCAGATACGAGGCGGAGACGAGCTTAACCAGGTTCCAGTAGCCGGCCTCGCTCGCCGCGATCAGGACCAGGTCGAAGAGCTGCCGCTGTCGCTGCCCGCCGAGGCCGCGCTCCCCGGCGTCCTCGAAGTCGACCGCCACCTGGCAGCCGATGATCGGCTGGATTCCCTCCACCGCCATCTTGTCGGCGAATTCGAGCGCGCCGAAGAGGTTGCGGGTATCGGTGATCGCCAGCGCCGGCATCCGGTCGGCCACGGCCAGTTTGGCCAGCGTCTTTATCGGCAGCGCCCCTTCGAGAAGGGAGTAGGCCGTGTGCACGCGCAGGTGCACGAATCCCACGGCTTCGGCGATGCGACTCATGGCGCGATCCTCATCGCGCCGAATGTGGGTGAACCGGCCGTGCAAGTCCACGCGGTCGCCCGGTTGTCCCCGTCAGACCGAAAGGATACGGATCGTTTCGGAAAGAACGCCGAGCGAAGCAACGAAAACCGTCACCGAAATAAGGGCGGCGAAGTCCCGGATGAGCGCGGTCATGGATCTGGTCCCTGGTTGTTGGGACCGCCCATATGTTCATGTTTTGTTCTTCTAGTCAACGATCGATGATTGTGGCCCCTTCCGCGTTGCGGGGCGTGGTGAATTTCCTCCTAACGGTCCGCCAGAATACCTGAGGGCTCCCCCTGAACGATTTTGGCTATCATCTGCTCCAGGCTGCGATCTGGGGCGGCGCAGCGGGCGCACTGACGCTCTGCCTGGTCGCAGCCGGTATCCCCCTCGCCCTCGGCGGGCGCCTGCTCTTCCCGGAGCGCGAGACATCGAGTGCGTTCTGCATTCTGGCCGGCACCGCGCTCCTCATGCTGGTCATCTGGTCCGCCTTCGACGACGGCCTCGGCCTCTCGGTTTCGCTCCCGGTGACCGCCGGGATCGTCCTTGTCGCCACAGCAACACCGTTCCTAGCGGCGCCAGGCAAAGCCAAGGCCGCAGCCGCTGCCATGCTGCGGCAACTCGCGATGGAATGGCCGATCTGGCTGATCTTCATCGGGTTCGAACTCACCGCGGCCTTCCTGCTGACGATCCATCTCACCCCTGACGACATGAACATCGTCACGATGGGCAATAACGATGTCATGCAATACGGGGCATCGGCGCTTCGCCTGGCTGGCATGGAAAGCAGCGCCGGCAATGTCGTCGGCTACGACTTCAACACCCTGAGCCGTGCCAACGTCATCGGCGCGTTCGGTCTCCTCGGGCTGGCTTCGTCGCTCTTCGGCCAGATACCGGTCGCGGTCAGCACCGCGCCGCTGGTTGCGGGAGCCGCGCTGGCCGCTACCAGCGTCGCGGCGATCTGCCGGAATATCTTCAGGCTGCCTTGGATACTGGCGGTCCTTGCCGGCCTCGCCCTGCTCGGATCAAGCACCTTCACCCTGGTTGCCGGCAACTATTTCCTCGCCCAGACCCTTCGCACCGGATTGCTCCTCGCCGCGCTCGCCGAAATGCTTCGCGTCGATCAAAACGAGACCGCCGGCAGGACGTTTCAGCTGGCTTCCGTCGTCTTCCTCTACGGGATCGTCGTTCTCTTCGTTTATCCCGGCCTCTTCGTCGCCGACACGATTCTCGTCGTCGTGTTCGGCCTTGGCTGCCAGGTATTCGGCGGGACGGAACGCGGAATCCTGGGGCGCGTTGTGCGCGGGGCGGCTTCTCTCGCCTCATTCCTCGGCGCCGTCGCGCTGATCGCCGTCCTCGCGTTCCGAAAGGCCGCGGACGGCCTCAACTACTTCCTGGGATTGAGCGAGCACGCGCCGGAGTGGCCGCTGCCTTTCTTCAGCCCGCTCAACCTCCTCGGCGCGCCGATCCACTGGCAAATCGACTTCGCCAGGTTCGGCGTCATCGAGTTCGGCATTGTCGGCGTCCTCGGCGCGCTTGCCCTGGCCGCCGGCTGGCGATTGCGAGGCGTGCTGGGCGGCGGGCCGATAGCCCTCGTCCTCATGGCAGCCGCGTCATTCGCCGGCTATCTGCTGACCTGGCTGCACTACGGTCCCTCGTACCAGCAGTGGAAGTTTGCCGCGCTCTATCCGCTCATCCTGGGGTTCGGCATTCCGTCGGCGCTGCTCGCTTTTGCGTGGATGCGCGCACCGCAGCCGTTCGGTCGCATCGCGGTGTTCATCTTCGGTGCCGTGGTTGCAGCCGCGGATCTGGTCGCCGTCACGGCCTCGGGGAAGACGATGATCGCGCACGGCGTGCGCCTGTCGAGGGACCTCTACGCCATGCAGGCGATCGACGACCTCGGCCTCGAGCGCGGGATTGTCGTCGACGTCCTTCCCTTCCCCGAGCGCATGCTCGCGGCAGCGCTGATTGCGAAGACGCCGCTCTTCTTCACTGGTCCCACCTATTACGGCAGGCAGGTGGACCTGGCCAAGGTGGCGCCCGGCTTTCCGGTGCTGCGGCGGGCGAGTCCCTGTCTCAAACCCTCCGACCGGCGCCTGGGCGCGGTTCTTGTACTCACCGACAAGAGCATTGGAACGGTCCCGCTCGACGTTCGTGTGCCGTTCGCCGCGGCAGGCGTGCCCTGCTATGCATCGAGCGGGCTTAGCGGTGTGGAGCCGGACGGGCGCTGGAACGACGGACAGCTGGTAGCCCTCACAATCCGCGTTCCCCACATTCCCGGTCCGCTTGCAGTCAAACTGGAGGCCAGCGCCTTCGTCCATCCTCCCAAGGCGCCGCGTCAGCGGATGGAAGTGAGCCTGGCGGGCGAACCGATAGACTATTTCGAGGTGACCAAGGCCCAGGGCGCGGAGTACGTCTTTACGGTCCCCGAGGCAGCGCGCCAGGGCGATTTGATCGAGCTGCGCTTCTCCCTGCCGGACGCGGTCTCTCCCGCCGCCATCAAGCTCGGCCAGGACAACCGCGTGCTCGCCGTCAAATTCGCTTCCTTCACCGTGACGGTGCCGCCGCCGGATCCGCACAGTCCCTAGCCGGGCCTGACGCCGCGCGGCAACTCCACCACCCGCCCTTCGCGGAGCGTAATCACCCGGTCCATCCGGTGGGCGATTTCGTGGTTGTGGGTGACGATCAGCGTCGCCAGCCGCGAGGCGCGCACGATCTTGGTCAGCCCGTCGAAAACGACGGCGGCGGTCGTCGGATCGAGATTGCCGGTCGGCTCGTCGGCCAGCAGCAGGCGCGGCGCGTTGGCGACGGCCCGGGCAATCGCCACCCGCTGCTGCTCGCCGCCCGAGAGCTGCGCCGGGCGGTGGTTGGCGCGCGGACGGATGCGCATGTAGGCGAGAAGCTGGCTGGCGCGCTGCCTGGCGACGTTCCGGTCGATGCCCCGGATCAGCTGCGGCATCATGATGTTCTCGAGCGCGCTGAACTCGGGCAGCAGGTGGTGGAACTGATAAACGAAGCCGATCTGGACCCGCCGGATGGCGGTCCGCTCGTAGTCGCTGAGGCTGCCGGCGTCGCGGCCGACGATCTGGACGGAGCCGGCGTCGGGGCGCTCGAGCAGGCCGGCAATGTGGAGGAGCGTCGACTTGCCCGCACCCGACGGGGCGACCAGCGCCACCATCTCGCCCGGCATGATCTCGAGCTCGACGTCCTTCAGCACCGTCAGCCTCGAGCCCGCGTCGCTGTAGGTGCGCTCGATGCCGGAAAGCCTCAGCGCCGGCCGGTCGGCGCTGGCCGACGGAGCTTCGGTGGCGACGACCCGGGGGCTCGCGTTCATTCGTATCGCAGTGCCTGGACGGGATCGAGCCGCGCCGCCCGCCACGCCGGCAGGAGCGTCGCGAGGAAGGACAGGCCGAGCGCCATCAGAACGACGGCGACGGTTTCGCCGGGGTCCATCTTGGCGGGCAGCTGGCTGAGAAAGTAGAGCTCGGGCGAGAAGACCTCGGTCGAGGTCAGCCGCGAGATGAACTGGCGGATCGACTCGACGTTGAGGCAGACGACGACGCCGACAATCAACCCGGCAAAGGTGCCCACGGTCCCGATCGCCGCACCGGTCATGAAGAAGACGCGCATGACCGCGCCGCGGGTGGCGCCCATCGTCCTGAGGATGGCGATGTCGTGGCCCTTCTCCTTGACCAGCATGGTCAGGCCCGAAATGATGTTGAGCGCGGCAACGAAGACGATCAGCATCAGGATCAGGAACATGACGTTCCGCTCGACCTGGAGGGCGGAGAAGAACGTCGCGTTGCGCTGCTGCCAGTCGGTGAGCATCACCTGGCGGCCTGCCGCCGCCTCGATCGAGGGCCGCAGGCGGTCGACCAGATCGGCATTGTTGAGGGTGACCTCGATCGCGCTCGCCTCGTCGTCGAGGTTGAAATAGGCCTGCGCCTCTGCGAACGGCATGAAGACGAACGTCGAATCGTATTCCGACATGCCGATCTCGAAGATCGCCACCACGGGATAGGCCTTGACCTGCGGCGTCACACCCAGCGGCGTGACGCTGCCCCGCGGCGAGACCAGCGTCAGCATCCCGCCGACGGTGAGGCCGAGGGATTCGGCCAGCCGGGTGCCGATGGCGACCCCGCCGGCATTGGTGAAATTGTCGAGCGTGCCCATGCGGACGTTCGTGGCGATGCCCCGAATCCTGGGCAGGTCGACATCGCGGACACCGCGCACCAGAACCCCGCTCGACGTGGCGGGACCGCTCGCCAGCGCCTGGCCCTCGACGAAGGGGATCGCCGAGGAGACGCCCTCGAGCTTGCCGATCCGGTCGGAGACCGCGGCATAGTCGGCGAGCTTGTCGTTGATCGGCTGCACAATGATGTGACCGTTGAGGCCGAGAATCTTGTCGATCAGCTGCTCGCGGAAGCCGTTCATCACCGCCATGACGATGATCAGGGTCGCGACGCCGAGCAGGATGCCGATGAACGAAAAGATCGCGATCACCGAAACCACCGCCTCGCGACGGCGGGCGCGGAGGTAGCGGAGCGCGAGCATCCATTCGAAACGCGCGAACGGGCGCGTCCCGATCGGACGTGAAGCCCGGCTTTCGCTAGGTGGCGCTGCTGAGGCGGCTGACGGCGGCATCGATGCCCATGACTTCCCTTGCGCCGGTCGCGCGGCGCTTGACCTCGACCTCGCCCGCGGCAATGCCCTTCGGGCCGATAATCGCCTGCCAGGGCAGCCCGATCAGGTCCATGCTCGCGAACTTGGCTCCGGCGCGGTCTTCCCGGTCGTCGTAGAGAACGGAAATTCCGGCGTTCGTGAGGCGCTGATAAATCGA